>MKVH01000013.1 GCA_001899175.1 Candidatus Kapaibacterium thiocyanatum
ACGGCGTCAGGCAGTACGATGCGGGGTATGGCAGGTTCCTGTCGGTGGATCCCCTGTGGAGCAAGTACACCGCACTGACGCCGTATCAGTATACTGGGAACAACCCGATCATTCAGCTCGATATGGGAGGCACTCACATAGAGTTCATTGGCGAATCTTCTCGACGTGCATATGAACAAGCGAAAGACTATATCCTCAAAAAGGGAGGCCAGGAATTCGCTAAGTACTTCGTTGATATCGAAACCAGCGACAAGCATACATTCTATCTACGCGCAACTGGTAGCGGAATCGTACAGGATAACTATTTTAATGAGTATGGCTCTGCAGATGGGGCGTACGAAGCAGTGCCTCCTGGATACCTACCATTCATTTCTTGGGATGCACGACATGCTTTGGAATTTGAACCCGGGAAGTTCATATCCCCAGCACTCATACTTTTCCACGAAATCGTTCACGCACATGGTTGGTTGACAGGTACGGGAGCCGATCGCACAGAATATCTCAATGATCCGATGACCAGTGCTGAAGAGGGTAGAGCCATTGAGATTGAACACCATCTAGCCAGAAAGCTTGGTGAGTCATTGCGAAGGAATCATATTGGAGTTAATCCGCGTCTTGCTCCCGTAAGCAAAGTCTCGGAAGTGCCAAGGAAGGCTAGTAAGAAAAAAATAAAAGAGGTTACCGGAGGAGGAAAGAATGATAATATCCCTGGTGACCGTACACCAACAGGAGACCGTCAATGATGAAGTATATCGTGTTACAAGCCATGTGGATACTCTGTATGATTGGTTGCTGTACGATAGTATACGGCCAGCATCAGTGTAAACCGAATAGAGAGCGTTTCGTTGGGACAATCTATTATAGGCCATGGACAAGTCATGATTTAGTTATATATGATATTAAGGACTTGATTCAAACAGCGAAGAGGAACTGTACTGTTGTTCACAGTCATGGGGCAATGGAACAAGCTGATGTCAGTAAATATAGAGGTCTGCCTGTTCAGCAAGGAAAAATCGATGTCAGGATCGTATTTATAAGACAAACACTAAATCGTGTTGATACGATAGGATTTGGTCGGGGAGAGTTCATGATGATCAATGGTAAGTTGCTGCCATTGGATAGAGATCTTCTTGAGTATGTGGCCGTTAGAATTCCATATGGTTTTGCATATCCGATTTTCAATTGGAAACAGGATAGCACGGCACGGTAGGGTAGTGTTCGAATATGTTGATGGCGAAGCCGGATCGTTGGGATGCCGCTTGGATACTGTTCCGTAGCCTTTGTCACCGTCACCTGAATGAGGGTAGATAGCTGCTGATCGAGCGGAAACAAACCGCTCAACGAGGCCGCGTCTGGCACCTTTCAGACCTCGTGCTCCAATGTGTGGATGAATTGAACCGACACCCTGCTCGAACTGGCTGACGGGCTCGACGCGGACGACGGGTCTGGCCCGCACGGATGCCAATACCTACACGGAGAACGGCGGTATCGCCACCCGTACGCGGTCGGAAGACGTCGCCGTGTTCGCAGCGATGTGCATGTGGCGGTATCGCCACCCGTACGCGGTCGGAAGACCTGCTCGTCAACACCACGCCCTACGGCCGTCAGACCTACGAGACGTGGAGCTATGACGCGAACAACCTCGTCGAACGCTACACACGAAGTTCCGTCATCAAGAGCCAGAACCTCGCCACCGGCTGCTATCCCGATGCGCTCACGGCGCCGCGCGACGACTGGCGCTACCGGTACGCTCCGTTCATGGAGCGTGAGCAGAAGCGTCAGGTCGAACTCTCGAGTGGAGAGTATCAGCTCGAAGGCCTCGCCTGGGTGTACTACGGTCTTGGTGGTGACAGGAAGCAGTTGTCGGTATGGAACGGTGTTCAGGGTACGTGGTGTCTTCAGAACAACCACGTCTTCCTGTGGCCCGTGGAGTACAACAGCTACGGTCCGATGAACACGCGGATCATCACGCGTGCAGCAGGAGGAACGAAGGAGATCGTCTTCACGGATCACCTTGGGAGCACGGTCCAGGTGAGACGAGGAACGCCGGAGTATGGTGCGGATCAGCGAGCGTACACGGCCTTCGGCGAGGACGTGAATCTTCCGAACGAAGCGCTGATGGGCCGTACGGGCTACATCGGCCGTGAGACGGACAACGAGAGCGCACTGGGCTTCTACGGCGTCAGGCAGTACGATGCAGGGTATGGACGATTTCTGTCCGTGGATCCGCTGTGGAGTAAATACACTACTGTTACTCCGTACCACTATAGCCTGAATAGTCCGCTGACTCAAACAGATTTTACAGGACTTGGTGTCGAAGACGTCAATCGTGTTGGGGCAGCAATTGCTGGATATATGAGTCGTATGTATGAACAGGGCGCACAGTATCTAGCCAGCGGACAGGGCTGGGGCGAAGCGTCTGGAACGATTGTCCGTGCAGATGGTGGGGCAATTTCTGTCACCGATGAGAACTTTACACCGGGGACGCATGCTTCCGCGCGACTAACAACGAGTGGAAAATTTGATGGAAGTCCGCTGATTCCTGGTCTTGCTGGTTCAATCCATACACACACTAGTCCGGAATCAGAAGATGATCTCGTACCTCGTGAGGGAACTCCTCCTGGGGGGATTGATATCTTTTCGACAGGGAATCTTGCCGTGAGGTTTGGAGAGCAGGCAAAAGGATTCATTTCATTCATTGCAGCTAATGGGGCTAATTTTGCGGTTGAAATCGAATCAGTAGAACAAGCCGTTGCATTCTTTGGTCAATTCAAGGATGTAAAAGAGTTCAATGCTGCGTTCACAAAAGGAATGGAGGGATCCTCCCAAGGTGTGCGTGCAAGAATTATTGAGATGATAAACAGTAAAAATACAGGAGTTCGTGTGTATGAAACTACATCAGAAGATAAGAGTGTATACAAAGAGGTTAAATAGGACCTCTTTGTTTACTCTGGCATGTGGGTTTCTCATTGTATCGTGCGGAACAAGTACGAATCAGTGCCAGGTTTACAGTAATCAGATTCAGAAGAGGTCAGCTTCAGTAGGGGACTGCATAGAGCAGGTTCGTACGTTTGCTGGGCCAATACTAGATATGTGGAAGGCAGATCCTGAACCACTATCTTATACCGAGTTGCATTTACGTCTTGACAAGGATATGGTGGTGATCATCTATCACGATCCAGTTCCAGTATCAAGTACAGGAGATGTACCATTTGAGAGAATACTCAGTAAAAAGGCATCACAGGTAGTCGTATCAAAAGTCGTTAATACATTGGAAGTATGCTCTGATACGGTCAGGCTACCAAGGTAGGGTAGCGTTCCGGGTAGGGTAGTGTTCCAATATGTTGATGTCCCCGTCAACGGTAGTGTTCCAATATGTTGATGGCGAAGCCGGATCATTGGGATGCCGTTTGAATACTGTCTTGCAATCTATATCACCGTTACCTGGATGGGTAGTGTTCCAAAATGGGTAGTGTTCCAAAATGTGGATGTCGAAACTGAATCGTTGGGATGCCGCCTGAATACTGTCCCGTAGCCTTTTTCACCGTCACCTGGATGAGAGTAGATAGGTGCCGATCGAGCGGAAACAAACCGCTCAACGAGGCTGCGTCGGGTATCCTTCAGACCGGTAGTGTTCCAATATGTAGATGACGAAGCCGAATCGTTGGGATGCCGCTTGAACACTACCCCGTAGTCTTCGTCGCCGTCACCTGGTCTAGGGTAGATAGCTGTCGATCGGACGGAAGCAAGTCGATCAACGAGGCTATGCCGAGCTTCTTTCAGACCTCGTGTTCCAATGTGTGGGTAGTGTTCCAATATGTTGATGACATCATCGAATGGACAATAAACGGCTTGGTAGCGGGATTCCTCCCTGTGGTAGTGTTCCAATATGTTGATGGCGAAGCCGGATCATTGGGATGCCGCTTGAATACTATCCGGTCACCTTTGCCATTATCACCTGGACGGGGGAGATAGCTGTCGATCGGGTGGGAAGAAACAGTGCAACGAGGCTGCGTCAGGTATCTTTCGGATCTCGTGTTCCAATATGTGGGGAGTGTTCCAATATGTCGACGGTGAAGTCGAACAGCCGATAAATGGCTTGGTAGAGGGATTCCTCCCTGTCGTGATCATCATGGAGTGAAAGCTTCTTTCTTCACAAGCCCGTTCTGCCGTATTTCCGCGGAACATTCGAACCTCGTGCTCCAGTATGTGGATGAGCTGAACCGACGTTCTGCTCTCACTGCTTACAGGTTCGATCCGGACGATGGGTCTCGTCCCTAGTGTTAACTGTGCCGATAATGGGATCGAGTCATCAATAGCTCCCTTCACAGCACTGGCTGTGGCCTCCGGTGGCGATGCTCGCATGAGAATCCAGCATTCCCTGGACACGAACCATGATACGGGGATTCACCTGCTTCAGAACTCCTTGTCCGCTATATCAGCGCATGATACCTGTATTACGACACTTCCCGATACCGGACGATGAATCCAGGATCGGGAAGTACCGAAACACGACCATGTTCGATCGGGATGCCTGATCGACGACCGTTCCTTCAATAGGCGTCGTCGTGCAGTTCGATGTGCATCCTGCAGGAATCGTCATGCTCGGTGCATGACATCTGGCCTGCGAGGAGAACGCCGACGGCGAGTCCGGCAACGATGGTGATGATCCTGCGTACCCACTCGTTCTTCAGCAGCAGGGCGATGCCGAGCAGGATGAGGAAGACAGGCCACCAGATGCCGAGCGGACCGAGCCAGGCCGTTTCGACATGGAGGTTGGACAGGAGCCAGACCATGCCACTACCGACGAGGGCCGCGCCGAAGAACGTAGGCAAGGTGCTCATGCCGTCACCTGTTCGTCGGTCGATGGCGTTGGAATGTAGGCAGATCGGCGGGACTTGACGATGAGTCCGACACCGATGGCGATGAGCAATACGGGCCAGAACAACGACAGATCGAGTTGCGGAATCAGATTCTCCGTCAACGTGATAGCGCCGAGGACGATGAGGATGATACCGAAGACGACGGTCCCGGACATACCGGACCGTTCGCGCGGGAACGGCATGGTCGATCGTTCGTCATCGTTCGTCGTCGAACCTGGATTCATGGCATTGTAGGCCATGGCCCACGGTTGCTGCGGCGTCAGGATCCAGAGGATGATGTAGGCCAGGACACCCATGCCGTCGGCGAAGGCGGCGAGGACGAAGGCCACGCGGATGAGGACGGGATCGATCTGCAGATAGTCGGCGAGTCCGGCAGCTACACCGGAAACCATGCGATCGTTGCGCGAGCGGAAGAAGCGACGGGTCATTGGAACCTCCTGTAGTGAAATGACAGAGGGGACATACGGCCGGCTTCGACGAAAGGTTACAGTAGCATCATCGACGGTATGATGCGATACTCAAGGCGCACTCAGGCAGCCCGACGATCCGGTCCAGGGGTCGACATTGTAGCGGGCACCCATGAGCTCTCCCCGCCCGGTTCGTGCGAGAGACATGACGGGCATGGGCTCGGCAGCATCGTCGAACCATACGAGCATGATGCGGATCTCGACCTTGTTCATACCGTACGGAGTGGCGACGCACGGAGCATAGACGACCTTGCGTTGCAATACCCACTTGTCGCGCTGGTCGATCGGAATGGCATCGATGTCGGCCTTCACAGGATTGATGTTCACGCCTTTTCCCGCGAACGAGAAAAGCGGCTTCAGAACGTAGCCGTTGAGATCGTCCGGAATCGATGTACTGTCGTTCGTGAATATCGTATCGGGTACTGTTGCGTGTTTCAGGAACGGAAGGGAATATTTGCTGATCCTGAAATACCAGTTCGGATGCCCGGCCCATTCCACATCGAGGTCGTCGGTCCATGCGAAGGGCAGGGCCACACCCATGTCGTCGAGCTCGTCGACGATGGCCCTGTTGAAGATACGCCGGAGACGTATCGTCCTGCCGTTCCGCTCGGCCATGAGATGCATGCCTTCCTTGCGCACCGACCTGATGTCGATGGTCTGCAGGCCGATATAACGCTCCATGGCGATGAAGTCCGTTCGCGTCTTCTGATGCTCGGGGTCGACTTCGAGGAGGGCACATTCGGCAGGATCGTGCGTGGCGAAGACGGCGCGCTTCAGGACATCGAAGTAGTGCTGTTCCGAAAGACCGGATAGCGTCGGCGTGACGTCATGCACACCATAGAAGTCGCGCATTGTCGATGCATAGAGGTACTGATAGCCGAAGAGGGATGGAAAGCCCTGGAGTTCGATGAGTTTCGGGACGAAGTTGCCGTCGTCATCGGTGCAGATGGCGAAGTCGACGACCGAGAACAACGGGCGATCGTTCTGTCGCGGGACGGTATGCTCGGGCGAGAGCGTGACGTCCGACTGTGCGACGTAGTCGGGACGCACACACTGTTTGACGATGTCGGCGGCGGCACGTTCGAGCGTGATGCGCATTCCCGACGAGAGGAAGATGGGCATTTCGCAGACGCGATAGCCGATCTCCATGCCGAGCCAGGCATTCAGTTCGTCCTTGCAACGCCGATAGGATTCCGGTGTGACGCGTTCGATGAACGCTTCCTGGAGGTCTGGTCTCACATCATCTCCCGTAACGCAGTTTTCCGGCCGTAAAAGTAGCCATCACCTGCGTACGGAGAATCATGTCGTCAGGACATGCATGAAGATCCTGGTCGACGACGACGACGTCGGCATCGAAGCCGGGCTCGATGGAACCCCTGCGATACTGCATGTCGGCTGCGGCATGGGCCCACGACGTCGAGGCCATGAGGGCCTCCGCTCGCGTGATGCACTCCTGTGCCTGCCACGGACGGTCATGGCCGCGAGGGATACGTCGTACGAAGGCATCGATGGCTTCGATTGGGGACGGTGGTTCGATGGGGAAGTCGCTGCCGGAGGAAATACGGATACCTGCATCGAGAAGGCTGCGCCAGCGATAGGCCCAGGGCAGACGGTCGCGGCCGAGACGACGTTCGGCCATCGGTGCATCGCTCAGGCAGTGCGTGGGCTGGATGCAGGCGAAGACGTTGAGCTCGGCCATACGCCGGACATCGTCCGGATGGACATGCTGGGCATGTTCGATACGCAGGATGATGTCCGACGGCCCGGCATCGGGACGGCGCCGGATCCGTTCGTAGGCGTCGAGGACCGTTCGTACGGCGGCATCGCCGATGGCATGTGTGGCGATGCACCACCAGCCGGCGTCGATGGCATGTGCGGTACGGTCGACGATGTCCTGCATCGACAGCAGGGCCGTTCCCGTCGTATCGGGACGATCGGTATAAGGCGCGAGCAGTGCAGCGCCGTGGGAACCGAGAGCTCCGTCGGCGAACATCTTCACGCCGCATACCCGGAGGAATTCACCCACGGCGGGAAGCAGGTTCCACGTATCCCATTCGTTGTGCTGGGACCGGAGGAAGGATTGCACTCGTACGGGAAGGCGTCCGCTCTCTGCCAGTTCTCGCATGGGATCGAGCCATGCGGCATCGACGTCCATGTCGTGTACTTCGGTGATACCGTTACGGGCGCATTCGGCCGTGGCGGCAACGATCATGTTCTTCAGTTCTTCGGAAGTCGGTGCCGGAATGGCTGTCCATATCGGGGCCATGGCATCGTCGGCGAGAATGTCGGCTGTATCCGTCAGTCCGGCGGCCTGTCTGGCCGCGCTGTTCGTCCAGAGAGCATGGCCATCGACGCGTGACGCGACGACGGGGATGTGGCCAATGGCATCGTCGAGCATGGCCGTCGACGGATAGCGGGAATCCTCCCACAGTTCCTGATTCCATCCCATAGCCTGGATCCAGCCTCCCTGCGATGGCGAGGCTGCGGCGATACGCATCACGCATTCATCTGCACTGCGGGCATCGTGAAGCGAGACGGAAGTCAGCCGCTTACCGAGTCCGACGATATGGGCGTGACTATCGACGAAGCCCGGTAGCACGTGGCATCCGGGATAGTCGTAGGTATCGGTTTCGGTACGGATGATGGTGCCCGTCGGGCACGGCAACACGGCACGAATACGGCCGCGTTCGAAGTGTAGTTCTGCAAACAAGGGATCAGTTGCGCAGGCGGATGGTGTCGATGCTGTCCAGGTAGTCCTTCTTCTTCAGCAGTGCTTCGTCCGTTTCCACGATGAGGGGATCGGGCAGACAGCAGTCCACCGGGCAGACGGCCGCGCACTGCGGTTCATCATGGAAGCCCTTGCACTCGGTGCATTTGTCGGGAACGATGTAGTAGAATTCGGCCGAGAAGAAGTTCCGTTCGTATCCTGCGGGCGATGGTGCGTCGCCATAGCGGTTGCCCGCGAGTTCCCATTCCGCACCGGCCTCGTAGATGGCCGTATTGGGACATTCCGGTTCACAGGCTCCGCAGTTGATGCAGTCGGTAGTAATGTAGATCGCCATGGTTCACTATCCTTGGGATGGATCACAAATTTACAACAAGGATGCTGAACCGAGGGGATGCAAAAAGATTTGAAACAAACGGGCGGCGTATACGTTTGACGCGCTCGATTTCTCCGTCTGGGACACTATTCTAATGCGGCATACGATAGCTACGATCCTGCTCCTGTGCCTTGGAGCCATTACGACTGTATCGGCACAAACCACGGCGACGATATCCGGTTTCGTCGAGGATTCCGTGAGCAAGGAGACGCTCGTGGGAGCCTCCGTCAGTGTGAAGGGCACGAAACTGGGAGCCTACACCAACAAGAGCGGCTTCTTCTCGGTCTCGCAGATCCCTCCGGGAGAGTGCACGCTCGTCGTGTCCATGCTCGGCTACGTCCGCCGTGAGATTCCCTTCAAGGTGACGGCGGGGCAGTCGATCAAGACCCGTATCCAGATGGGATCGGGCGAGGTCCAGACGAAGGAGATCAGTGTGGAAGCCGCGCGGAACGAGGACAAGCGCCAGATCAACGTGTCGCAGGTCAACATTCCCATGCAGCAGATCGCCCAGATGCGTATCGGCGGCGAAGCCGACATCTTCCGCGCCCTCCAGATGTTGCCGGGCGTTCTGACGTCGTCGCAGATATCGTCGGGACTCTTCATCCGCGGCGGCTCTCCCGATCAGAATCTCGTCCTGCTCGACGGCATGACCGTCTACAATCCTACCCACCTGTTCGGCTTCATCTCGGCGTTCAATTCCGATGCCATCAAGGACGTGGACCTCATGAAGGGCGGCTTCCCGGCTGAGTTCGGCGGACGGATGTCGGCCGTGCTGAACGTGACGCAGAAGGACGGTAATCGCGATCACGTCGAAGGTCTTGTCGGCCTTGGGCTCATCTCTTCCCGCGCATCCGTGCAGGGGCCGCTCGGCAACGGTTCGTGGTTCATCGGTGGACGCCGCACGTATCTCGACCTCGTGCTCGGCCTTCTTCCCGAAGACCCCAAGAATCCGTTCCCGTCCTTCAACTTCTATGACGTCAATGCCAAGATCACGCAGAACTTCGGCGACGACGACAAGCTATCGCTGAGTGGCTTCCTCACGAGCGACAATCTTACCCTGAACCAGCCCAATCTCGACTTCGGCATCGGTATCGGAAATCGTGCGGGATCGTTGCGATGGGTGCACATCTTCGGAGCCGATCTGTTCTCCTCGCTCACGCTCAGTGCCAGCCGCTACCGCAACGGATTCAACGGCAACAACGCCGGATTCGAATTCGAGATATCCAACGGCATCGTCGACTATTCCGTCAAGGCCGAAACCGAATGGTATGCCTCGGACAAGCTGACCGTCAAGGGCGGATACGAAGGCACGATCTTCAACTTCACCTATCTCCAGAATTTTTCCGGTTCGCAGAGCAATCAGGGGGGTGATGCCGTCTTCAATCTGGACATCTGGGACAACACGCACAGTGTCTTCGGGCAGATGAATTATCAGGTCAACGACCTCCTCAGCTTGCAGGCAGGTCTGCGCGGCAACTACTGGTCGTATTCGAAGACGGCTACCGTGGATCCACGTCTGGCCTTCCGCTATCAGCTCTTCGAAGGCGTGGCCGTCAAGGGTGCCTGGGGTATGTATCACCAGTATCTGCGTCTGGCATCGGCGCCGGACTTCTCCTTCTTCGATACGTGGCTGCCAACGGATTCGACGGTGCAGCCCGGTCGCGCGGACCACTATATCTTTTCCGTTGAGACCCATCCCTTCGAGGATTACGACTTCAACGTCGACGTCTACTACAAGAAGCTCTGGAACATCAACGAACTGAACCAGACCAATACACGTGCACGGACGGTGAGCGACGTCTTCTATCTCGGCAATGGCCACGCCTATGGCGTCGAGCTCTTCCTCCAGAAGAAGGTCGGACAGTTCACAGGATGGGTTGGCTACGCTCTTGGTTGGGTCGAGGCCACCTTCCCGCAGATCAACGGCGGGCAGACATTCCGTCCGAAGTACGATCGCCGCCACGACTTCAAGGTCACCGGTATCTACAAGCTCAACGAGCGATGGGAACTCGGGGCGACCTTCGTCTTCCAGTCCGGCCAGTCCTATACGGGAGCGACATCGCGACTGCAGGGACAGCTTCCAGGACTCGAAACCGGTGTCGGACTCGTCGTTCCGTCACAACGCTGGGGTCTGCGCCTTCCGCCGTCGCACCAGCTCAACCTGAACGTGAACTACAACACGACGCTCTTCGATCTACCCTTCAGGATACTTCTGGATCTTTACAATGCCTATTCGCGTCGCGATATCTGGTTCCGTTTCTACGACACGAACAAGCCCGTTCCCGAAGTGACGGACGTACGCCTGCTGCCTCTGCTGCCCACGATTTCCTTCGAACTGAAGTTCTGACATCCACCACAACAACGACAACACGGTTTACACATGAAGATGAACAGAGAGCATCAGGGATCGAAGAGCATGCGTTCGTTGATGGTGGCGGGACTGCTGGCAGTGACGGCCTTGCTCACGAGTTGCGGTGATCCCATACCGCAGGACTATACGCCGCAGGTCGTGGTGGAGGCCTTCCTCTATGTCGATCAGCCCATCAAGGGCATCCGTATCTACTGGTCGCAGTCATTGTCCGATACCTTCAAGTACGAACGGGCAGCCATCCGTACCGGCATGGTGGAGATCACCACCGGTGCCACGACGATACCGCTGCACTTCGTCGCCGACTCGAACGGTGGAACATGGGAGGCCGTGGATACGAACATCCATATCCAGCCGTCGACGACCTACAATCTGGCCGTCAACGTCGAGGGGCGCTCGATGTCCGGTGTCACGACCACGCCGGTACGCATCGAATGGATCAAGCCGCCGAAGGATACGATCCAGTATCCGGGCTTCATGAACGAAGGCAAGCCCGTCGATTCGTTGAAGGTGTCGTGGACGGTACCGCCAACGACGACGGAATACATGGTGGCCATGGAATGTCTGGATACATTGCGCTACGGCGTCTACCTCGATCCCCCTACGACCGACTCCAACAGACGCATTCGCGACTCGGAGTTCGACGACGATACGCCGCTGGCACGCGAGCGTACGCGCATCGCCTTCGCACAGGCGTCGAACATCTTCTCATGGGGCGCGTTCAAATGGTTCGGCCGTCATGAATTCCGCGTCTATGCCGGCGACAGGAACTTCATCAACTGGCTCAAGCAGTTGACGTTCGGTGGCCGTCAGATCAATCCCAATCTGGGGAGTATCAAGGATGGCATCGGCGTCTTCGGATCGGCTTCGGTCATCAAGGCTCCGACCTTCCTCAGGAAGGACGTCACGCCGTAATCGTCACTTCCGGCTGAAGCTCGCCAGACGCATGCAGATGAGGTCCTGCAGGTTGTGGACCATGGCCGTCGGCAGGACCGTATTGTCGGCCATCACGGCGAAGCTCAGTGTTTCTCCGTCGCGCGTCGTGACGTAGCCCGCAAGGGTCGAAACGTTGTTCATGCCGCCGGTCTTCGCACGTACGGAGCGTTCGGCGCGTGTGCCCACCATCCTGCGTTGCAGGGTCCCAGGCTCACCTGGTGCTGCGAGAGAGGCCTTGTAGGCGGCAGCCCAGGGCGTATGCGATGCGACGTTGAGCAGATTGACGAGATGCTGCGGTGTACAGAGATCGAGGCGCGAGAGACCCGATCCGTCGACGATCGCGAGGTCCTGACCACCGATACCATTGCGTTGCACGAAGGTACGGATGACATCGGCGCCTTTCTCGAAACTTCCGTCACCGGATACCTCACGTCCGATCGTCTTGCACAGGATATCGGCGCCGAGATTGTGGCTGACATGATTGATCACGGCCACGATATCCGAAAGGGGAGGCGATACCGTTTCCGCAACGCGCATGCTGCTGTCGTAGGGTAGAGGATCGTTCCAGTCGTCGACGTCGATGAGCGCTCCCCTGAACCGGATGCCATGGCGTACGAGGGCATCCCTGAACAGACTCGCGAAATACAGCGTCGGATTCTCGACGGCGAGATGGAGGTTGATGGTATCCCGCCGCGGGCGCGCCACGATCGTACCGACGATGTCGACGATGTTCGTGGGACCATCACGCAAGGCTTTCACTTCGGTGACACCCGTACTGTCCACGACGCGCAGACCGTTCATCACACGGACGTAGTCCGTTTCGGGAACGAGTCTGATCTGCGATTCACCGCCGGGCTTCAGCGGAGGGATGATGAGGGCACGTACACTGTTGTCGGCCACTCCGAGACCATTGACCTGGGCGCCGTACGACCATACGAGATCGTCCCATGCCCAACCCGTCGCATAGTCGACATCGTCGAACACGTCGTCGTCGCCGATGATGTTTCCCTTGACCGATCTGATGCCGAGCGAATCCAGAACGCCGACCCACTGATCGAAGAGGACGAGGGGATCGCGGCCGAACGTCGTGCTCCATGTGGGATCGCCGGAACCGCGGACGATGATGTTGCCTGCGAATTCACCGTTCTCCTGGATGCGACCGTCGAGATACAATGTCGTGCGGAAGCGGTATTCCGGTCCGAGCGTGGCCAACGCCACGGCCGTCGTGAACAGCTTGTTGGTGGATGCGGGGGTGAAGAACATCTCGTCGTTGTGACGATAGAGATGTTCGGCATTGTCCGTGGATGCTACGCAGACGCCGAGCAGCGCCGAACGCCATTCCGGGGCGGACAGCAGGTTATCGAGATCCGTACGCAGCTCGCGTACGGCCGCCGAACGGGACTGGCCCTGTGCGAACGAGACCGTCGTGACGAACAGGCCGGAAAGGATGAGGCGGGCGAGATACATTACATGCGCTCCAGTACCTGATTCCATGCAGTCAGCAGGATGCTGGCGGCATCGTTGCCGCATTCCTCAATCACGACGTCGACGCATCGCTGCATGTCCGTATCCGTCGCCCCAACGAGGAAGGCGCCACGTACGTGCGAATACAGTTGCGTCGTCCTTCCGAGCGCCGCGAGCATCGCCACGACGCAGAGTTCGCGCATGACGATGGGCAGGCCGGGGCGGGAGAGTGTCTTGCCGTATCCTTCGACGATCATCCATGAACGGAGGTCCGGCGTGATGGTATCGAGGCGTTGCATCATGCGATCGTAGACGTTGCCGTAGACCTTGCGACACAGCGCTTGTCCCCGTTCTCGGAATGCATCGACGGAGAACGGTTCGGCCGGCGATAGCCGATGGTCCGGCAGTGCGGTCCGTACATGATCGGCGAGGATGGTCAACGAATCGAGGGCGGCAGGGAAGCCTGCGAACAGATACGACTGCAGGAGCACTTCATAGAGATCGTCCGCTTCGTCCGGTGTGACCACATCGGCTATGACGCGGCGCAGGAGGCCGCTATCGTTGACGGCGGCTGCGATGGCCGCACGGATGAGATGGTCGTATTCGACCGATGCTTCGGGTGTCCTGTCGTCGTGAAGTAGCCGTTCCGTATCGAGACGCGACAGACTATCGCAAAGCCGTGCGGCGGCCTTGCCGCGATGGCTCATGGCCTGCTTGTCTTCGGGCGACATCTCGGCGTAGGTCCTGGTTTCGCCATCGGCCATGAACAGCGGGTCGTAGCCGAAGCCTCCGCCGCCACGCTCCATATCGGTGATGCGGCCGGTACTCGTGCCTTCGGAGAACAGTGTACGGTATCCGTCGATATAGCAGAGCACACAACGGAACCGTGCCGTACGCCCATCTTCCGTCACGTCCTTCATGCGTTCGAGCAGGAGCGTCCTGTTCGATGCATCCGTGGCATCCGGACCGGAATAGCGTGCCGAGTACACACCCGGTGCACCGTGCAGGGCATCGACTTCCAGACCGCTATCGTCGGCGATGACGGGCAGTCCCGTACGCTCATGGATGGTCCGTGCCTTGATGAAGGCATTCTCCTCGAACGTCGTTCCCGTTTCCTCGATCTCGACGGCGCCGATGGCGGCCGTCATGGGTATCAACCTGGCATCGATCCCATGTCGTGCGAACAGGGCCTGGAGTTCGTCGACCTTGTGTGCATTGCCCGTCGCTATCACGATGGTATCGGTCATATCCTGTCGATGTCGAGAGTTGAACAGACGTCGTCGAATGCCGTCATGAAGTCCCTGATGTCGCCCGATGTCATAGGACCGCACGTTCCGATCCTGAGCATCGTTCCGTGCAGGTGATCCTGACCACCGGCCACGATGATGTCGTGCCGTTCTTCGAGTGCATGCCTGATGTCTTCGGATCGGTCATGGAGTACGGCCGTGAGCGCGTGCGACGATGCTTCACCGAAGAGTGCGAAGCCACGTCCGGCAAGCTCGCGATGCAGACGATTCGTGACCTGCATATGGCGTGCCCAGACGTGTTCCATGCCTTCCTCGAGAATGATGCCGAGCGCCGCGTCGAGTCCCGCCAGCAGCGTCACCGGCGGCGTCCATACGAACAGCCCTTTTCGCCGATGGGCGAGGACGTCGTGCAGGTTCATCGTATAGACGCGTTGTGGAAGCGTATCGAGATGCCGCCTGGCCCGATTGCTCAGCGACAGGCAGGCGAGGCCCGGTGGGCACATGAGACCTTTCTGTGTGCCGCAGATCACGGCGTCGAGCTCCCATTCGTCGACCTTCACCTCATGCACGGCGACGCTGCTCACCGCGTCGACGCAGATCATGATGTCGGGGCGTACCGCTCGGACCGCTCTGGCGATGCTTTCGAGGTCGAGCGTGACACCGGTCGACGTCTCACTGTGGACCAGCCATATCGAGGCCAGGTCTCCCGCTTCGTCGATGGCCTGCATCACGTCGTCCACCGATACGGATCTGCCCCATTGGGCGCGAAGTGCCTGGACGTGCACACCTGCGAGGCCGAGGATATGTTCGATCCGTTCTCCGAACCGTCCGTGTTCGATCACGAGAGCATGGTCGCCCGGCTTATGGAGAGACCAGGCCACGGCTTCGATACCGGTCATGCTGCTGCCGGCGAGGACGATGACGGGTTCCTTCGTGAGGAAGATACGTTGCAGGTTCTGCCAGATCCGCTCCGACAGTTCCATGAAGGCCGCCGTACGGTGATGCATCGGCGGCTGGGCGCAGGCATCGAGTATGGTCTGGGGAATGCGCACGGGGCCGGGAGTGTACAGACGTTGTGGCATCATGGCCTACTTGCCTCGTAGAGCAGTATCGACGCGGCAACGGCCGCGTTCAACGATTCCGTGCCGTGTCCACCGGGAATCGTGATGGTCCGTGTGACGTGCCGTGTGACGTCTGCGGAGATGCCGTGTGCTTCGGAGCCGATGATGAGGGCGAAACGTTCGTTGCCATGCAGTACTTCCGGTTCGGCGCCGCCACGTGCGGATGTCGCGAAGACCGTTCTGCCGGTCAACGTTCCGGCGAGCAGGGATGCGAGGTCGGTGTGACGCAGGACGTTGCAGCGGAACAGGGCACCGGCCGTGGAGCGTACGACCTTCGGATTGTAGATATCGGCACATCCACGTCCGAGCACGATGTCGGTGAATCCGAACCATGCGGCAGTGCGGATGATGGTACCTACGTTACCCGGATCGGAGACGCCGTCGAGCAGGATGGTACGGTCCCCGACGGGACGTTCGTCGAGGAAATCGACGATCGCGAAGATGTCCTGTGGAGACGACGCGTCGGTCATGAGGTCGACATCCTTCGCACCCGAGGCGTAGACGTAGGCTCCCGCGTCCATGAAGGTCCGGGCCAGCTCCCACGACGAAGGCGATGCGTCGTCGCGTATTACGACGGTATCGGGATGCAGGCCGCTGGCTGCGAGGTCAGCACAGGCATGTGGGCCTTCGACGACGAATTGCCGCCGTTCCTCGCGGACGGTTGCGCGCTGGAGTTCGCGAACTTCCTTCCGCTGTTTCTGCGAAAGCCGTGGTAACGATAGTGTATTCACGGTTGCAAAGATACCTACCATTCGCCACGTTCAGGCCCATGGTGATGTCTTCGCGATCACGACATGCCCTGTTCAGAAGTAGGTGGAAATCCCTGCTTCGATGCCGCTCGTCCGTACGGCCGGATTGCCGAGGATGTCGCGTTGCCACGCGTTCCGGTAGTTGATCCTGAGTACGGTCTGGCGTGCAGGCCTGATGCTGATGGCAGGCACGATGGCCCAGAGATCGTCGGCGATGTTCCCGCCCGTTTCACGGAACTTCCCGACGTTCCAGTCGGCGTATTCGATACGGCAGGCGAGATTGACGACGGCCTTGTCGAAGCCGAGGATGGTACCTTCGATGACGGGCTGGATGACGTCGAGGAATCCGCCGTGCTGACGGTCACCGTACTGCTGCGTGTAGGTTGCGGGCACGTCGACCATGATCCAGGCCCACTCTCCGACGATGCGGGTTCCGATTCCGGGCAGGGTCGTGTTCGCGTCGACGGCGAAGACGTCCAGTCTGCGTGCATGGTCGAGTTGCAGGCCGTCGACATCGACCTTGTTGTAGATGCCGCCCATATACGAAAGGCCGATCTCTCCTACACGTTGATTGCGGATGGCCACCTTGCCCGTGACGAGCATCCTTCCGTTGCCGCTTTCCGAGAATCGTTCCGCGTTCGCCTTGGATGCGGGCAAGAAGGTCCTGTTCTGGTTGTTGGCGATGATGGAATTGTCGAAGCCGTTCGTGAGATAGGCCTCGTAGCCCAGCGCCCATGCACCGTCGAAATGCTTGCCGTACATCCCGAAGCCGACGTTACTCCATGTGGCGGGCAGCATCTGCGTCATCGCCACGGGCCTGTCGACGAACTCCCACTTCGGTCCGTCGTGGTTCTGGTTGAAGGCGCCGATGGGATTCATCACGATACCGCCCCGGAAGTTGACGAGCGGCGCGAAGCTGACGTCGACAGAAGCGAACTCGATGGCGATCTCCTTGCCGCCTTCCTCGAACTCGACTTCCGTAAGGAAGCGGATATTCCTGTGGATGGATGCCGCCACGAAGAGCGTCATGCGCGGCATGCCGAAGCTGTGGCCGTCGCTCACGCCGTTCGAGCCCATGTACCGGTAGTCGGCTTCGACGTAACCACCGACGGATACGGGCAGGCCGCCCATCTGGAGAAAAGGTCTGTTGTAGACGGCATCCATGTTCATGCCTTGTTGCGCGGTGTCGGCAGGGACGCGCTTGAACAACGTGCTGTCGCTCTGTGCCGAGGCCGTCGATACGAGGACGGCCGTCAGGAGAAGGGTGGATATCAGGTTCATGTCAGATCGATGACGACGGATCGGTTGTTGACGGAGGTGGGGAAGGTCCGCAGGCTGGTTTCGGCAGGACCTTCCTGGACGATACCGGAGCTATCGAATTCGCTGCCGTGCGCGGGACAGTGCAGGCGGTCACCCGATACCTGGAGTTCGGCGCCCTGATGCGTACATCGCATCAGCAGGGCCTTGAACGTGCCTTCCTTCGTACGGAAGACGCAGACCGGATATCGCAGACGTTCATTGCCGGCGACGATAACGGGGAGGTAGGTCTTCGCGCCATCGTTGACCACTTCGAATTCATTCAGCGGCACTTCCATGGTATTGCCGGATACCATGGCGTTCAGATACTTGATGCTCGAGCATCCGTCCAGCAGCAGGGACAGACAGCCGGCACCGCACAAGGCCAGAAAACCCTTCCTGTCCATCGGCGGATCCTAGAGTGATTCGAGAAACTTGAGCAACGCTTCCTTGTCGTGCGCGGGAAGCTGCCTGTAACGCTCCCGGCTTTTCGCTCCCTCGCCGCCATGGTAGAGGATGGCTTCCTCGATGCTATGGGCGCGCCCGTCATGCAGAAGGAAGTACTGTCCTCCCTGCGATGTCGGTGCGAGGCCGAGGCCCCAAAGCGGCGGTGTTTTCCATTCGGACGTCAGCGCCGTTCCCTCGGTATAGCCATCGTCGAGCTCCGGTCCCATGTCGTGCAGGAGAAGATCGGTATACGGATGGATGGTCTTGTCGGAGAGGGCAGCGATCGACGTCGACGGAGTCGTGAACGTCGGTACGTGGCACGAGGCGCAGCCGATGTCGCCGAACGTCCTCTTGCCTGCCTGAACGCGGGTATCGTCGGCATTGCGTTGCGTCGGCGCCTTGAGTGTCTGCAGGTAGAAGACGACGTCATGGATGGTCTGGTTCGACACTTCGGGATCGATGTCGTGTCCGGAATACACGTCGAGGGGATCGTAAGCCGAAGCGATGCCGATGTCCTGGTTGTATGCCGTCACGGTCTGCTGCAGCAGGTCGATGGCCGCGGCTTTCTTGCCGTACCTGCCGATGTAACGACCATCGACAGGCATACTGCCGGAGCGTGGTCTGAAGTAGGACGGGGGGTGGACGTAGTTCGGAACGCCTGAAATACCGTCGCCATCCCTGTCGTCGGGATCGGCATTGGCCAGGAGCTGCGCATCCGTGAGGGCGTCCAGGTAACCCAGGCCGACGCTGAGCGGAGGCATGAAACGGGAGAAAGGGGCACCCGCGGGAAGTTGTTCGGGCTTGTAGCCGGGCAGGGCCCTGTTCTGCAATTGCGGACCGCCCGCATCCAGGTAGCGATTGCCCGAAGCGTCGGATTGGCCGAACCGGATGAGCGTCGTGAAGGGATGTCCCTTGCCGTCGCTCGCATGACAGGTGCCGCACGACGTCGCGACGAAGATCGGGCCGAGTCCAGTCGATGCGGTGAAGACGTCGTCGTTGAAGGCGATGTCGCCCGCGAGGTGGCGGATCTGCTCTTCGTGTGTGAGACCGTCGACGGGGCCGTCGAGGACGTCATGTACTGCCGGAGCCGGTGGCACGATGGCATCGCAGGCGATCAGCAGGGGAACGATGGCTGTAGCGAGGAGGAAGTGTTTCACGCCACAACATAAGAAAATTTAGACGCATATAAAAAACATGTGTCTCAACTCACGATGTGGCGATGAACGTTGTACGATATCGACGCATATGATATCCCTGGATATCGTGATCGTGGCATACCGTCAAACGAAAAACGGCCTCCACGATGAAACCGTGGAAGCCGTGCCGTTCGGAACGATTCGCGTATCGGGTGCGCCGGTGCTTACTGGCCCTGCATCGCTTTGTTGATGGCTGCCATGAAGGCTTCCTTCGTCTGCATGCCGATGATCTTCTGCACGACGTTGCCCTGGCGGTCGATGATGAACGTCGTGGGAATCGAGCGGACACCACCGTATTCCTGGGCGATCTGCAGGTTATCGATCACGTTCAGATAGGAGATGTTCGCACGTTCGACGAAGCCCTTCACGAGGGCGAGCTTGTTGTCGACTTCGTCGAGCGATACGCCGACGACGAGAACACCCTTCGGTGCCATTTCCTTGCTGATCTCGACGAGGTCGGGGATCTCACGCTTGCAGGGACCGCACCACGTAGCCCAGATGTTCAGCAGGACGACCTTGCCTTGCGTGAGTTCGGAGAACGAAACGTTCTTTCCGCCGTCCTTCCATACGAAGTCCACGGCCTTGTTACCGACGCGCTTGGTCACCGACTCGACCAGAAAGACCTTTCCGGCAGCGGCTTGTACGGGGGTCGACTTGACAGCAGCCTTCGCCGTCGGAGCACTGTTGCTGGTAAATGCATAGGCGAACGTCGCGGCGACGATTCCCAGTCCGGCGACTACGGCTAATGAGCGTTTCATCACGATTCCTCGAACGCAAGAAAAATGGGGACTTGAAGGCACCTGCAGGTCGGAGACGGCCTAGCGGACCAGATTATTGCCTGCCACTACAAAGAGTATGCCAGGTAACGTTCGTCGGTATGCTCGTCGAATGGATACGCTGAAAGATACGGCATCCCGAACCGCCAGGAAAAACGAAGAAGGGAAGGATGCCGTAGTGTCCGCCCCGGTACCCGACCGGGTACCGGGGCGGATACGAGATCGTATCAGCCGTTCTTCCAGTTCTGGAGCATGTCGGTCAGGAGGCGTACGCCGACGCCTGTCGCACCCTTGGGTGCATACGGACCTGCCTTGGGTGCGAGTGCGGTACCGGCGATGTCGAGGTGGACCCAGGGATAGGTCACGAAGTGCTTGAGGAAGAGCGCTGCCGTGATGGTGCCGGCGGCGCGACCACCGGAGTTCTTGATGTCGGCGTAGTCGCTCTGGATGAGTTCTTCGTACTCTTCGTACAGGGGCAGTTCGCATACGTATTCGCTGGTGCGCTTGCCTGCATTCGCGAGCATGGTCTTCGTGTGTTCATCCGTACCGAGCATACCGGTCGTCGTATTGCCGAGGGCGATCACGCAGGCACCGGTCAGCGTAGCCAGATCGATCACGGCCTGGGGCTTGTAGCGATCGGCATAGCACAGTGCATCGGCCAGGATCAGACGTCCTTCGGCATCCGTGTTGTCGATCTCTGCCGTCTTGCCGTTCATGAACGTGAGGATGTCGCCAGGTACCATGGCCGAACCGCTGGGCATGTTCTCCGTGGAGGGGACGAGACCGACGACATTGACGGGGAGACCGAGCTTCGCGATCGTGTACATCGTGCCGATGACGGAGGCAGCTCCGTGCATGTCACCCTTCATGTCCGACATTCCTGCAGCGGGCTTGATGGAGATCCCACCCGTGTCGAAGGTGATGCCCTTGCCGACGAGGACGACGGGCTTGTCGCCCTTCCTGCCACCGTTGTATTCCATCACGATGAAGACGGGAGGACGGACGCTGCCCTTGTTCACGCCGAGGAGGCCACCCATCTTCAGGGCCTCGATCTTGCGCTTGTCGAGAATCGTCGTCCTGAAACCGGCCTTGCGTCCGGATTCCGCAGCACGCTTGCCGAGGATTTCGGGATAGAGTTCGTTGTTGGGGGCGTTGGCGAGGTCACGTGCGAGCACGACACCTTCGTTGATGACAGTGGCCGTGTCCACACCGCTCTTGACGGCCTTCTGCGCCGTCTTGTCAGCGGCGAGATACGTGAACCTGGTCACGAGGCCGTTGCCCTTCTCCATCGTCTTGTACTTGTCGTAACGGTACTGGCTCAGTTGGGAACCTTCCGCGACCGCCTGTGCGACGGCGGTCGTATCCAGACCCTTGACCGCAGGAAGTTCGAATGCTACGTGTCCACAGCCGAGCGATGCCGCGCGCTTCGTCGCCGCTGCTGCTGCGCGGCGTACGCCTTCGGCCGTCAGACCTTCGGCATTGCCAAGACCGGCGAGGATCAGACGGGGAGCGGCCGTCGCAGTACCCGTATACGCCGTTGCCGTGCTGCCCTTCTTGCCCGTGAAATCGCCCGAAGCGATGAGTGGCTGTACATGAGGGATCTCGCCGATCAGTTCCTTCGTCGCGCTCTTGAACGACTTCTCATCCTGATACAGAAATACGACGATGGCATCGGCTTTGGCGGTACGGCGGGTACCTACCTGGCTGGCAACGGACATGACGGATCCTTGATGTTGAAATGTGTCGACAAAGTCGTAAGCGACAAATTTACGCAATGGACAGGCTCACTGTTCAGGACGAGGGCACGAATACGTGATAGAGCCTGAAGCTGACGTCGGGTGCGGCCGCTACCGGAAGCCGTACGTACCCGCCCTTGAGCCATAGCTGCAACTGGTCGCTGTAATGCGCGTTGAGCGGTTCGCCCGATACTCCGCCCGGAACGACACTGTACTGCACGGTGTCGTGCATGTCCGAGATGACGCGCATCGACGCGGCGACGCGGGTATCGTATGGAGCGTAGATGCGCCATTCCGTGTTGTTGATGGTCGTACTGCTGCCGCCGATCTCGAACGGTCCCTGATTCATCACCGGACGCATCAGCGGATGGTTGCCGAAGCGGTGCGGGAAGGTCACGGTATGGAGAGTGCCGTACAGCCATTGTTGCGGTTGCTCGCTCTGGAAGGTCGTGGCCGTCGCCCGTACCGCCTCGATATAGCTGCGGATGGCGATCCACGCAAGATCTTCACGCTGAGACGTACGACTGTCGTCGAAGAGTACATGCTGCGGCTCATTGAGCAATTCCTGCATACGACGAAGCGGAATGCTGCCCACGAAGGTATAGTCGTAGTAGAGCTGCTGGCCGAGCTCGTCCTCGAACGTATTCCATATCAACCGTTCCAGCAGTGCCGCGTAGATGCTGGCTCCGGGATCGACGGGACTCTGCGTGCCGTCCCATCGCGCGAGGATCTTCAGTGCCTCGCGTTCCATGGTGCCGTATCGCGACTGCCCGCGCTTCAGGATGGGCAGCAGCATGGCCAGCGTCTGCTTCGCATAGGGCGAGACGATGTCCATCTGCATGACCTGGGCATCACGGACGGTATAGTCTTCGTAGAGGCGGAGCTGATCGTTGATGCGCTCGGCCCTGGACGACGGTTCGTACAGGGTGCCGATGAAGGGCTCGGCCTTCGGCCATGTTCGGTTGTTGGCCGAACTGACGAATCCGCGTGCGGGATTGACCATCGTTCCGAGCGTACGCAGATGGGTGAGCCCCTTCCAGTCCGATGCCGCATCCCAGCCCGGTGCCAGGAGGTGTGGATCGGCATTGCCCCGCTGTGGAATCACGCCGGCGAGGACAGTACCGACGAGGCCGCTACGTGCTGCCACGCTGACGTTGAGTGCCGGTGCATGCCACGTTCCGACGGCGTCCACGACAGCAGGAAAATTCTTCGCCTTGTTGATCTTATACATCGCAAGTATTTCGTCGCTCGGTGTCGACGCAGTCCAGCGATACGTAAGGCAGGACGTCGTGAGCAGTGTCGTCGCTCGCTGGCGCGGCATATCGAAGAGCTTCGAAGGTTCCCGCATCAGATGGACGTCGGAAATCACGGCCGACCTCGTCGTGAAGCGAAGGTCGATCAAGGAGTCGGATTGATCCTTGATGTGGATGGTGTCACGGCGATACTTGAATTTCGTACGTCGACCGTTGCTCGCGATGTAGTAGTTCCCGTTCGTACTGTCGATACGCTCGAGGAAGTAGTCGACGTCGTCGACCATGACGTTCGAGAAGCCCCAGGCGAGGTCGTCGTTCCGTCCGGAGAAGACGAGGGGCATGCCGGGTACGCTCATGCCGATGACGTTGAAGGTCGGTGAGGAGAGGTGGATCTGATACCACTTGGGCGGCAGGCCTACCGACAGGTGCGGGTCGTTGGCGAGGATGGAGGCGCTGTCCGTCCGTACGGCCCAGCAGTTACTGCCTACCGACGATCCCGTCATGCCGAGCTTGTTGCGTACGGCATCGATGCGTCGTGTGAGACCTTCGATGATGGGAGCCATGGCTGCCGTGGCGCGTGCGGCCGTCGAGTCGGATGCGGACGGTACAGGGCCCTTCGATGCCGTCGTATCCAGGACGTACGGTGCGCCGGGACCGACGGGGATGTAGTTCCGCACGGCTGCACGGCCGCGTTGTGCGGAGATCTGGGCATAGGAGAGATCGGTCCAGAAGGCCAGGCTGAGTTCGAAGGCGAGAACACGACCTACGATCAGACAGTCTTCCGGCATCCATGGCGTGGGGCCGTATTCCAGTGCGTCGAATTCGAAGGGAAGGCGATCCTTGTTCTCACGGATGTATGTATTGACGCCTCTCGTATAGGCGTCGAGGATGCTGCGCGTCGTCTTGCTCGCATTCTTCATCTGCTGTCGGGCGATACCGGCCATGTCGATCGCACGCATGAAGACGTCGATATCGATCGCCTCCCGGCCGACCACTTCGGCGAGACGACCACGTCCTACGCGACGTGCCACGTCCATCTGCCACAGTCGATCCTGTGCATGGACGTAGCCCTGGGCGAAGAACAGATCCGCTTCCGTCGGTGCCACCACGTGCGGCACCCCGAAGGAGTTGCGGAAGATGCGCGTCGTGTCCGTCACGGGTGCGGATTCTTCCGTGTACGGGGCCGGATGCGATCGTGTGGCCAGACGTACGGCGAAGATTCCGAAGCAGATCACCAGCACGACGGCCGTCGTCACAAGGCCTACCGTGCCCTGCAGCCATGATCGATTTATAGCCATCCGTGCTTTCGATACCACGTTACGGTGTCGATCACGCCGTCGCGCAAGGACATTTCCTGACGATAGCCGAAATCACGGCGAGCCTTCTCCGTACTGCAGATCCAGTAGCGCTGCGTGATGTCGATGCCTTTCTCGTAGTCGAGAACCGGAGGCTTGCTCGAGAAGCGTCCGAAGAAGCCCGACAGCCCTGCGATGCCTTTCACGATGGTATGAGGCAAGCGCAGCGTCGTGACCCGCTGGCGGCCGAATGCGGCCGCGGTCTGTTCGGCCACGTACTGCCATGTATACAGCTCGTCGCTCGATACGAAGTAGGTCTGGCCGATGGCGTTGGGAGACATTGCGGCATCGACGATGCCACGGGCAAGGTCACGGACGTGGACGAGGCTGACCTTCTTCTCGTCGAAGCCGATCAGTGGTGCGAAGCCCTTCTTGACCGTCTGGAAGAAGGTGAGGATGGCTTCGTCACGCGGCCCATAGACGGCGGGGGGGCGGACGATGGTCGTCGGAATGTCCTTCGACGCTTCGTGGACTACTTCTTCGGCGGCCTTCTTCGTACGGCCGTAGGCCGTGATCGGATGGAGCGGCGTGGCTTCCGTAGCGGGATGCTCTTCATCCGGCGACGGGCCTACGACGGCGAGGCTGCTGATATGGACGTAGCGGGTGAGGTTCGGACGATAGGCGCGTATGGCGTCGACCATGTTCCGCGTCGCGTCGCGATTACCCTTCATGAACTCCGCTTCGTTCTTCGCCGCCGTGAGACCGGCGACGTGGATGACGACGTCTGCCTGCTCGACGGCCGTCCGCAAGGACGTATGATCGAACAGCGAGCCGTCGACGCGTCGAACGGGTTTGTCTTTCAACCAGCGGAAATTACTCGTCGCACGGGCAATGAACGAAACGTCATGACCCCTTTCGAGCAGCACGTCCACGACGTGGCTGCCCACAAAACCGGTGGCTCCGGTCACCAATACATTCACGTGGTTCCTCTCGATGAACAGCGCAAAGATACGACCGATGAACGGCCCGTGCCTCAGCGCACGATGACTGCCGTCGCCGTATGATGCCGCAGGCCGTGATCCATCGTGATGAGATGGACGCCGCTCGCCAGCATCGAGGCATCGATCCTGATGGTATAACGTCCGGGCGCAAGACGTCCGTCGAGTGGAATGCTTGTCACGGCACCGCGCAGGTCGCGCATGACGATCGTCACGGCATCGTCCGTGAGGACGGTGACGTCCAGGACGATGTCGTTGCCCGTCACGCGTTCCACGATGAGGGCGGAGGGGGCGCCGATACCGGCCTGGCGTGCTTCGATGGCACAGTCGCCGCCGATGGTGAGCAGGCCGCCCCGTCCCGTTGCGATCACACCCGAAATGCCGACCGTATCGACGTCGACGGGTGTGGTGAGGGACGATCCGAGATAGCAGCGGCCACGGATGGTACCGACGACGTCATCGGCCTTGACGGAATTGGCGAAGGTGAGCGCTATCTCGGCCGTACCCGCGGATATCTGCGTGATGGCGGCGGTGTTCTCCGATGTCGGACGGACGTCCAGCAGGCGCAGGATGGTAGGATCGTAGCGTATCCGTGTGACGATCCCGGTGATCTGCGCACCGGTAATATCGACGGTGGAACGCAGCGTCATCGGGATGTCGATCTCCGATCCGGGCCGACCGGACATGTTCTCGGGGAGTTCGAGCGTGATGCCGGTGATGACACCGGGAGACGTCGTGGTTCCGGTCAGAACGTACCCGACGCTGTCCGGGCAGAGGCCCGTTGTGCGGCTGACGATGGTGATCGTGTCCTTGCGGTCGAAGCCGGCGAAGGAATATTCGAGGACGACGACGATCGAGTCCCCCGGCGCCAGCGTCGTGGGCAGGGCAGGTGTCGACGATCTGACGGAGAACGGGCCGACGATACCATCGAGCCGCTCCACCGGCAGCGGGGCCGTGCCGGTATTGCGGATGACGAGGCGTTGCGTCGTGCTCTGACCCGTACCGAGGATTCCGAACGATGTCGACGTCACCGTGGTCTGCCGCGACAAGTCCACGGCACGTCCGGTTATCACGCATTTGACCGTTTCGTCGCACGGGCCGACGACGACCGTGAGCGTATCCGAGAACGTACCGACGCTCGTCGGCCTGAAGGTCACCGTAACGTCGCGCCGTCCCGTGAAGGTCGACAGTGCGACGAGGTCCGTGCTGAATGGACCACCGAGGGATACCTGGCGTACGATGCCGGTAGTGGACGTTCCGTCTCCGATCGACAGGCGGAGTTGCGCGGTGGCCTCGTTACCGTTGCAGAGTACCACTTCGCCCATGTCGATGGTCGCATCGGAGATCGAAGCCCGCGCATCGATGACGCTGCCGATGATCGTGAGCGAGCGCATCATCGAGCATGGTTGGATGTCGAGTGTCGAGTTGATGACGTAGGCTCCGAGCACGGCAGGATGCTGGATGCGGATACCTACCGTGATGGATGTTCCGGGTTTGACGACGATGGGCGCGTCGACGATCGTGACGGAGTTCTGCGCGAAGTTCGTGAGCGTGATGTCGCTGTTGCCATCGTTGGTGACGACGATCGTCGTGTCGTACGCACCGTCGCAGGCAAGCAATGGTCTCAGGCGGATCGTATCGGGTGTGGTGCCGAGCGAGGGCAGGAATGCCGCGGCGATGAGTGTGGCGCGGAGCGTGTCATCTGGACAAGCCGTGGAGGTATAGGGGAACTTGATTTCCTCGATCGCACCACGATTGAGGTCGGGGCCGAGGGGACGGTACTGGATGCGTACCGTGTCCGACTGTCCGGCCTGGATGACCTTCTGCGTGAACTGCGTGAGCAGGAAGAACGGGGGATTCACGCTCGGTGCCTTGACCGTGATCGCCGTCGTACCGTTGTTCGTGATCAGGATGGCGCTGTCCGGACGGATGTCGCTTGTGGGGCAGGCATGATAGACGCCGAAGTCCACACGTGCCCTGTCCAGCCCGGCGATGGAGACGAGCTTGTTCCCGGTCAGAGCGATGGTCGCCTGCACGCCGCACGGAACTGCCGTGAAGGTGGCCGTGCCGGAGAACGTACCCTGGGCCGAAGGTGTGAACAGCAGGCGTACGGACTGTCGTTGTCCGGGTGCGACGGTGAAGCCCGGTGGCGGAGACGCCAGGGAGAATCCCGGAGGGAAGGCCGCATTGGTGACGGTGATCGTTTCCGTACCTGTATTGACGATATCGGTCAGGAGTGCCTTGCCGTTGCTGCAGGCGTCGAGGCTGCCGTAGTCGAGGGTCGCAGGTTCGAACCTGCAGCGGACATCCGGAACCTTGATGCGCGTGACGGCGGAGATCCCCGGACAGCCCTGTTGCGATGCGATCCGTACCTGATAGTCACCGGCCTGCGTCACCACGTAGGTCTTCGATGCGGCACCGGGAATCGTGTTTCCGTTGCGTAGCCATTCGTATTCGGCCGCGTCGGTTTCAGCGGTGAGCGTGATCTGTTCGCCTGTACAGATCGTCCGTGTACCCGTCGGTGTAATATCGACGACGGGAGCGGGCAGGGCCGTCACGACGACAGAATTCGAGGTCGCCGTACAGCCGCCTTCGACCGTGATCATCACGGTCCACGTACCCGGATCGCGTGCGACGAAGCGGCCCGTGATCGTCGAGCCGTAGACGGAGCCGTTCAGGAGCCAGTCATACCGCTCGGCCGTGGCGGTGCATGTCAGCGTCAACGTATCGCCGGGGCATATCGCGGTACGCGAAGCGGCGATGGTCGGCAGTGATGGCCGTTGCTTGGCGATGGCCTGGCTCTGGGCGAAGGCACCCTGATTGTACTGTCTGCCGCGTGCCGTCGTGTCCGCCGTGACGGACATCCTGTTGTCGGCCTTGTACCTGTAGGCATAGACACGGTAGGTATAGGTCTCGCCGCAGAGGATGTTCAGCGAATCGAGGTAGGTCGTACCTGCGTCGTTCGGCAGGACGGCAAGGACGAGGGCCGTCGACAGCCGCGTGCCGGCATTGATGATGGTGCCGTCGCGCACGGTGGAGGCATCGAACTGGCCGAAGCCGAGCGTGTCACGCAGGATCATGACGCCGGTCGTGGAGTCCTTCGTATTGGGATCGTTCACGGCCGTCCATGAAATCGTATGCCGCGTGGCCGTTTGCTGCACGAGCGTCACCGCCGGCGCCGCCGTCCACGTCGGTTCGCGCCATTCACGCCAGAGAAGCTGATTGACGTTGGGCAATCCTTTTCGGGCCTTGACGTTATCGACGTTGTTCGGAAGTCCCTTCGTCGATAGCGGATCGAGGCTCGTCGAATCCCTGCCGATGCCTGCCGCATAGGCCGCCAGTGTACGTCCACTCACGCGGACCGAACGCGAATTGGGTGCGGCCGTATCGTGATTCACCTTGGGCGGCGCGCTGGCATCGTAGGACGGGCCGGTCGGATTCCTGTGTCCGAGACCGTGGACGTGGACCGTATCCTTCGTGAAGAGTTCGAGATAGTCGCCTTCCTGGGCGATGTTCAGGGCATTGAACGACCATGACGATCCCGAGAACAGGAACTGGTCGAGATAGGTCGTGTTCTCCGCACCGAGCTCGAGATAGCCGTCGGAAGGATCCAGGTCCTGCGTCGGAAGCGTGAAGCCGCGGTGATAGATGACGATGATCGTACCCGCACGGACGTTGCGCCACAGGGGAACGTCCTTGAAACGGACGCCGCCCTGGCGTGCATCCTGCTGACCGTTGTTGTCGGTGAGGATATACCCCACCATGTTGAGGTTGTCCTTGACGACGACGATTTCCGTCCATTCACCCGTCTCCGGTGAGACGTCGTTGAAGTATTCGCTCACGACGATGTCCTGCGACCGTGCGGCCGCCGTCATGACGATGAATACGGATGCGGCGAGCAGTATCAGGCGGACCATGGCTAACTCCTGAAACACGACAGGGGAGCATGACGGATCCATGCTCCCCTGGGTGAAGTCGACACTACGTTACTTGATGATGGAGACGGTGCGGACCGTACGATCGCCACCGATCGTGATGTCCAGGAGATATGCACCGCTCGGGAATCGCGAGGCGTCGATGGTCAGGGCATGCTTGCCCGGAAGCATCATAGCGTCGGCGATGGTGGACACGACCTGACCGGCCATGTCGACCAGTCGTACCGTTACGTGGCCTTGCGTCGGGAGATCGATCGGAAGGATGGCCGACGTACCGACGGGATTCGGCACGAGGGTTCCGACGATGGTACCGCCCGCGAGCACGTCTTCGTCGACCGATACGGCAGGAAGGATCGTGACCGTCGTCGTATCGGAGAACTTCTCGCCGCAATCGCCGAGGACGCGGCACCAGTAGCGGCCGGCATCGGAGGTGGTCACGGAAGCCTTCATATACGTCGGTGCGACTTCGCCGGTGATGGCCGTACCGTCCTTGAACCATTGATACTGCGGCGTGCCCGTACCAGTGACGGCGACCGTAATGGTCAGCGACTCGCCGGCATTCACCGACAGCGTTGCCGGCGGTTGCTGCGTGAAGCTATGGGGGGCGTTGACGACGACCACTGCGTTCTCGGACGTCGCGAGGCCGCACGGCGTGGAGACCGTGACCGTATAGCTACCGGCACGGGCGGCGGTCATGTTGTCGATCGTCAGCGTCTTGGACGTCGCATTCGGAAGCGGGGTACCGTTCATGGACCATTGATACTCGGCTCCACCTTGCGCCGGTACGGTGGCTTCCACATTCAGCGTGAGCTGATCGCCTTCGCAGATCGTCGTGTTCGCAGGGCCTTGCGTAATGACGGGAACACCGGAGATGACGACGTCGATCATGGCGCTTGCGTACTGTACCGGAGCGTCTGCGAGTGCAGCGCGTATTTCGTACATGCCCGCGTCGGCGGTGGTAACGTTGAAGATCTGGAGATGTTGCGTACGGGTACCCGAATACTTGACGCCTTCGCTGAGGGGCTGACCATTACGGTACCAGCGGATGTCGAGGGCCGCGCCCACAGGATTGGCATAGGCAAGAGCATCGACGTTGACGCTCTGGCCGATGCAGGCGGCTACCGTGGAAGCGATCGCCTCGGCATAGACGCCCGTGGTGAAGATGCGGATCTTGCGCGAGGTAGCTGTACCGCAGGTACCGGTCACGACGCAGTAGTAGTCCGTGCCGATGTCCTGCTGGCGTACGTCACGGATTTCGAGACGACTGCTCATCGTACCGAAGAAGTGTCCGTCGTCGCTCAGGGCCAGATCGCCGCGATACCACTGATAGGAGAATTCGTTCGGAGCTTCGCCTTCCACCGTGAGGAGGGCATTGGCGCCGATCTGCGCAGGAACGGCAAGCGACTGATTGATGATTGTGGTGGGGCGTACGACGCGGATATCCGCCGTATCGGATACGACGTCACCGCACGTCGCGAAGCCTACGACCTTGCACCAGTAGCGTCCCGACGACAGATACTGGACGTCCTGGATGCTGAAGATGGGCGTATTCGAATTGGCGAGCGGCTGGCCATCCTTGTACCACTGATAGTAGCGGACACTGCCGGACGTAAGGACGATGAGCGTGTGATCGTCGCCGAGACACATGTTGCGCGACTCGGGTTGCTGGCTGATCGACAACGGTGCGATGACGACGAAGCGTCCCGAGACGGCGGAGATGTCCGGGCGTTCGACACCCGTGATGCGGATCCGGCAGTCGGGCGAGAATTCGATACCCGGAACCGTCCACGTATACGTACCCTGCGATGCCGGAACGACGTCGACCAGCTCGTAGGAGAGACCGTTCGAGCGCGAGAACTCGATACGGACGTTGTTCATGCCGCGGGCCGTGAATGCGATCGTCTTCGACGACAGGGCGCAGAGCGAATCTCCGGCCATCGGCTGCGTGAGAACGATCTTCGGCGTTTCGAGGAAGATCGGATTGTTGAAGCCACCCGTCGCGTTCACCGTGGATACGCCGTTCCAGATACCGTCGTCGGATGTGACGGCATAGACGATGCTGTTGTCACGATAATCGCGCTCTTCGATACGACGTACTGCGGAGTTGTTCGGAATGAACGTGGCCCATGCGGTATGGACGTTGTCGATGTTGCGGTAGAAGGTTTCGGCACCCGTGATCGTCGCACCGTCGTCCTGGACCAGCGCGATCGAGAGCGGGCGTCCGGTGCCTGCCGTGTTGTCGTACAGGAAGACGTAGTTCTTCGGTGCGAGCTGGCTCTGCACGTCCACGATACCCGTGGCCTGGTTCGACGCGCTGCCGAGGCGGATCACCTGCGACGACTGGGCCAGTTCGTAGCGATTGATGAGGCGTCCGAGCTGGTCGCCCAGAGAGATGCGCCAGTAGATCGTATTGCCTTCCTGGAAGGCGTCGTTCGTGGAGGCGATGAGGTTCACCCAGATCGTCTTCGACGTTTCGCCGGCCTTCGTGGAGAAGACCGAATACTCACCGTCGTTGTTGAGCGACTTGCCGTTGAGATAGGAATACGTGTTCGTATTGCCGTTGTAGTGGAGGTTGAAACCGCCACCGGTCGACGTCAGGAGATGGTCGGTGCCCAGGCCCGTGTTGTAGCGGTACACCGTACCGGGTTGAAGGTTCGTGAACGTCACGGAGGCGAAGACGGGAATCGGGAATGCGCCGACACTCGAGTTACAGGCGCCGCTCGCGGTACGCGAGTGGATGTACTGGGGAACCGTATTCGTGACGAGTTGGGGTGTCGCGGCGACCGTCAGCGCCGGCAGCGTGATGGACGGCAGCCCCGGCGCATCGACGCGCAGGACGTAGGTGCCGGTCTGGTCCACGGAAATGTTGTCGAACGTGGCCACACCGAGGAACGGTGCTACCGTGGACGTCAGCGTAACGTTGCCCGGACCGCTGACCTTCGTAATGGTCACATTGGCCGTGTAGTTGGCATCGATGGTATTGTTCGCACGCCACGCCGTGACCTTGAACGGATTCATCGGCGTATTGACGTAGGCGGCGTTGACGAAGCCCGTCACCGCTGCATACGTAGCGCCGTCCTGCACCGTGAAGGCGGCCGAATTGACGGCCGTCAGCGCCATACCGGCCGTTGCGGCGGCATGGACGGAGACGCCGGCTTCGGACGTGTTATAGGAGACATTCGAAAAAGCGACGTAGGACGAACCGGCGGGAATCGTTCCCGTCAGTGTACCGGACAGTGCGCCCATACCCGTATTCAGCGATACCGTCACGGTCGTGGCGGCGGTGACGTTCTTGGGTGCGCCCGTACCGTCGACACTGCGGATGAGGATGCCGAAGGGGATATTGCGCGAGGGCGAGGTCGGCGTCACCGACGTGACGGCGAGAGCCGTCGGAGCACCGGTAAGGATGCTCGTCGATGTCACGCTGATGTCGTCGAGGCGAAGTTGCGGGCGTGCACCGGTGAGAGCGACGGGAATGTGGGCATAGACCCACCGGAGCTGTACGAGGGGCTGGTTCTCGAGTGAGGCCGGCAGTGTCGTGGCGATCGTCTGTGCCGTTCCCGTCGTGCTCAGATACTCGACGAAGGCACCGTCATTCGTCAGGGCGTTGGTCCATGCAGCCGACGAACCGAGGCGGTATTGCAGGCGGATCGCATATACACGCGGCTGAGCGCTGCCCAGACGTTGGGATACGAAGGAGACCTTCACGTTGGCCCGACCCGTGGTATTCAGGGCGAGAACTGCAGCTCCGACGAAGGAGCAGTTGCAGCCGTTCGTTGGAGTACTGCCCGTATTGACGAAGGAGATACCGTTGGCACCTTCTCCTCTGATGCGCGTTGCTGCGGTATTACTGTATGGGCAGAGCCAGTCTCCGTTCGAGGCCTGATCGGCCTGGGCGTCGAGAATCGGAAGCGTATGGAATACCATCGAAGGAGGAAACGTTCCTGCCGCCTGTGATGAATTCCATGTCGTGAAGGAATAATTGCCGGTCGACAGATCGAACGGCGTCGGATTGGTTTGCGCGTTCAACAACGGCATGCCTGCGAGCAATACGGACAGGCCGATGAGGAGGCGAAGTGTCATGGCTGACAAGCGCTCACGTAACATAGAATGGCAACAAAGGGTTGGATGAATTTCTCTCGGCCGCAAAACTACAGAACGACGGCCCGACGAACAATCGCCGGGCCGTAACGCTTCGATAACATGATCTTCTGTCCGGAATGGACCCCAGAATCCGGATCAGGCCTTGCCGAGATAGTTCGGATACATGGCGGAGAGCCAGGCATAGGCCGTGTCGACGATGTCCTTCAGGCATCCGTCGGCAAAGGGTGAGACGAGGGCGCCGGCCTTGACGATCTCGAGGAAGGGCATGCTGCCACCGATGTCGCAGATGCGGAGATAGTCGGCGAAGGCCTTGTCGCGATCCTCGAGCGAGCGCTTCCAGTACTGCAGGGCGCACGTCTGTGCCAGGGCGTAGTCGATATAGTAGAACGGCGATTCGTAGATATGGCGCTGGAACTGCCATTGCGTTCCTTCCAGTGCGTACGGAACGTCGTCTGCCGTTCTCCACGGCATGTAGGTACGTTCCATCTCGCGCCATGCCTCGTTGCGTTCGGCCGGCGTAGCGTCGGGATGGGCGTAGATCCAGTGCTGGAAGTGATCCACTGCGCAACCGTAGGGCAGGAAGAGCAGGGCGCCCTGGAGATGGTAGAATCGGAACTTGTCCGTCTGCTCGCCGAAGAAGCTCTGCATCCAGGGCCACGTGAGGAATTCCATACCCATGGAATGGATTTCGCACGCTTCGGCCGTGGGCCAGCGATATTCCGGGACTTCGAAGCCACGGCTGCGATAGGCCTGGAAGGCGTGGCCGGCTTCGTGCGTCAGCACTTCGATGTCGTGCGTCGTGCGGTTGAAGTTCGCGAAGATGAAGGGAAGACCGAATTCGGCGAAGCTCGTGCAGTAGCCGCCCGTCGCCTTGTTGTCACGCGTCTTGAGGTCCATGAGGTCATGATCGAGCATCAGCTCGAAGAATTCCTTGGTCTGGTCGGACAGCTCGGAATACATGCGATGTGCGCGCTCGACGATCCAGTCGTGGTCGCCCTGGGCGATGGGATTGCCGTCGACGAACTGCAGCTTCTCGTCGTACAGGGTGACGGCATCCAGACCGAGGCGTTCCGCCTGGGCCTTGCGGAGCTTCGTGACGAGCGGCACGACGTGATCGATGACCTGGCGGCGGAAGGCCTCCACATGGTTCTGATCGTAGTCGATACGGCCGAACTCGATGTAGCGGTACTCGGTATAGGACGAGAAGCCGAGCTTATGCGCCTTCTGCGTGCGTACCTGGACGAGCCGGTCGTAGATGTGCTCGAGCTCTTCGCGATGGGTATGGAGGAAGTCGTACATGGCCTTCGTCGCGCGACGACGCTTGTCGCGATCGAGGTTGATGACGAGTGCGGCGATGGAAGACAGGTTGTAGACTTCGCCATCGAGTTCGATGCGCGCCGAGGCCGTGATCTCGTTATACCTGTTGCAGAGATCCGACTCTTCCACGAGAAAGTCCTTGATCGACGGATCGAAGGTCTTCGTGCCTTGTTCGAGACGCTTCAGGAAGAGCGAGCCGAATTCGCGTTCGATGTCCGGGCGGAACGGCGAGCCGATGAGGCGCTTCGATACGGAGAGATTCCAGTCTTCGACCGTCGGTGTGTTGAGGTCGTAGAAGTGCTTCTCTTCTTTCGCCTTGTCGTTGGCGACGTTCTGTGTGTAATGCACTTCGGCGAGGCTGTGCATGGTGCCGAACCGTGTACGGATGGCATTCCAGTTATGCACGTGCTCGATGACGTCGGCGGCTGAGGCTGCGCCGTCGATACTGGTGGAAATGGACTCGATCTCGGTACGGACTGCATCGAGGTCGGGACGTACGTAGGGCAGGTCGCGGAACGACGGGGTCGTCAAGGACATGAAACTGTTCTCCGATCAGAGGAAATGAATGGGCATAAGTATAAGGTCAGGCATCGCCACGAAGGCGGCGTATACGTTCCCGTGCTTCGGGAAGCAGGATCGATCGAGGATACTGTACCAGAAGGTTGGTCAACGTGGCGATCGCACCGGTACGGTCTCCCTGCCGTTCCTGGATGCCGGCGACGAGCATCATCGCCCGATCACCGTATATGGTTTCCGGAATACGCTCCATAAGACGTTGCAGAACCGGGACGGCTTCCGCATCGTGACCGGCTGCAACATAGCGTACGCCGGCTTCATACAGGCAACGATCCTTGATTTCAGCAATATTGGCAGCATCCGCGGCGCGCACGAAGGCGGCTGCCGCTTCCACGCTCTTGCGCCTTGCCGACAATGCTTCGGCGTCGGCATACAACCAGAGCAGAGCCGTATCGTTCTCGGCGATCTGCACGAGCATGAGCTTGTCGAGCGCGTCGTTGGCGGCTGCCGAGCCGGGGCGGGCGCTGACGGCGGAATAGAGCGCGAGGGCGGAGTCGAGACGATGCTGCTGGAAGTAGAGCTCGGCACGGCGGAAATTGGCGACGTCCCGCTTGTCGGCCAGCGACGGAATGTTCAGCGAAGCGAGGTCCTTCAGCAGGGTGGTCGCGGCCTCGGGCTGACCTGCCGCTACATAGAGGGAAGCCAGATAGAGTACGCCGTCGGCCGCGGGCTGCGTTCCGCGGAAGCCGTTGATGAGGCGCTGCAGGATGTCGCGGGCGCCGTCCTGATCTCCCATCACCTCATCCGTGAGGATGGCCATGTGGTAGAGCGCATCGGCAGCGAAGGGATTGGTAGGAGCGGTCTTGACGATGCTGCCGTACCGGTCGAGGATCTTCCTGGCATCGTCCTTCGACAGCCCTTCCGAAAGGCGCATGCGCTGCTCGAGCGTTCGGGCATAGCCATACAGTGCCGTCAGCGTCATAGGATCGTTCGATCGGCCTTCCATCACGGCTCCATACGCTTCGAGGGCGATATCGTATTGTCCGTCCTGTCGTGCGCCGTCGGCGAACTGGATGAGTTCCTGTCCGCGCTGGCGTCCTGCCGCATCGAGCTCCCGCGTGATGGCGAGGGCCGTGGGCCAGTCCTTCGTTTCACGGTAGAACCACTGTTTGAGCCTCAGACCCTGGACGCCCGTTGCCGATTCGTGTTCGAGCATGGTCTTGACGTAGGAAACACCTTCCGGTGTGAGCATGAAGGCGCTGAGCTTGCCGCGGGCATGCTGGATGTCGTCCGACGATCTGTATTCGGCGATGACTTCACGTACGCCGTTCCGGTAGTCGCCGGTGCTGGCATAGAGTGCCGCCAGCTCCGACGCATAGGCATCCGTCGTGCCACTGCGTTCCCGTGCCTTGAGGTAGGAAGCGATGGCCAGCTTCGGGATCAATAGCTCGGACTGTACGCTGGCGAGGGCGACGTACGTTTCCTCGTCGTTGCCGCCGATGTCGAGGGCCTTGTTCCACCAGCGTTCCGCTTCGGACGTCTTGCCGGTCTTCCACGACAGGGCGCCGGCGAGGACGGCCAGGTCCGTGGATGGTTCCTTCTCCACCCGTTCGACGACGAGTGGTATCAACGCGTCGTACTGTTGCAGGCCCACGAGCGTACGGGCCACGCCATCGAAGTAGATGCGTGACTCGGGGCGCTTGGCATAGAGCTCCTGGTAGATCCTTGCCGCGTTCCGCAGATCGCCCGACCGTTCGTATGTCTGGGCGAGGCGGAGCTGCTGCGTCAGGGCTTCCTGTGCCGGTACGGAATGGGAGATCGCGACCATCATGACGATGATCGCGGCAAGAAGTCGTATGGGATTGCGGCCGTTCACGCCTGGGGAATTCCTTCTGGATGGAGTAGTGGCAGTATCGCCTGCTGGATGGGTTCACTGGGGACGAGGACCGTTCCGTCGAGGTCGATGACGACGTCGAGCTCCGTCCGCAGTCCCAGGACACCGTTCTCGTACAGGCCAGGTTCGATACTGAAGGACGTGCCGGGCAGCACGCGTCGTGTGTCGTGGGTTTCGAAATCGTCCATATTGGCGCCCGGGCCGTGCACGTCGTCCGTGATGTTGTGTCCGGTACGATGGATGTACATGGCACCGTATCCGGCACGTTCGATCGACGTGCGGCAGGTGCGGTCGACTTCATAACCGCAGACCGTTTCGTTCGCCGCGAAGCGACCGCGGATCATCTCGAGCGTGGCATCACGCGCCGTCGTCAGCACGGCGAACCGTTCGGCGACGTCGGAAGGTACGGTTTCACCGGTATATCCCACCCATGTGATGTCGGCATAGACGGACCCAGGACCCGAGGAACGCGCCCAGGCGTCGATCAGGACCACCATGTCACGTCCGATCGCGGAGTATTCCTGCGGCGTGGGCGCGTAGTGCGGGCTGGCCGCATTGGGCCCGATTGCCACGATTGGCGGTGTATCCGTGATCATGTCCTGGCTGCCGAACCTGTCCATGATGAATTGCTGGACGTCGTACTCGGTAACCGGCGTGTCGTTCATCAACTGCGTGCGGATGAATCCGAAGGCATCGTGGACGGCGGTGCGGAGATAGGCCGCCGTGAGTGCGTTGCCGGCGATCTGTTCGGGCGAGAGCAGGGCAGTGAATTCCTGGAGGATATCGGCCGACGAGACGACTTCGAGACCGAGGGAACGGAGGAAGTCGATCGTACCGGCATCGACCTTGGAAACGACGGGCAGCTCGCCCATCGGCGAATATTCCATCGCGACGATGGTGAAGCCCTTCGTCGCTTCGCGTACCTGTTCGGCCCACGATGTGCGTGTGTCATAGACGAGCGTTTCGGCCGGGACATGGGCGAGGGGAACCTGCTCCATCCGGTGCACGATCTTGACGACGGGTCCATTCGCCGGAATGACGATCATCCAGCGTCGTGTGCAATGGGCGTCGTCGGCCAGACCAAGCATCTTCCAGGCGAGCGGATTCGTGCGGCGGAAGTCGAACAGCAGCCAGGCGTCGAGGCCTGCAGCGCGAACGGCATCCTGCATGCGGGCGAAGGAAATGTTCATGGTAGTGGCCTCATCGTGATGGTAAGGGAAGAGAAGAACCGGTGTAACGCCGCTGCGGGCGAGACGGTTCCGTCGAGCACCCGCGCGCGCAGCTCGTCGAGCATGGCGCGCATGTCGGTACGCTCGCCGAGAAGGTCGAGCAATCTGTCGTTCAGAACGTGGTCGAACCAGCGGATCCGTTGTGCGGCGCGGCGGTCCGCGATCGCACTCATGCGGCTGCCGTCGAAGAATCCGTCGCAGACCGCTTCCAGGTCCGCGAGGCCGTCCCCATCCACTGCGCTGAGGCCGAGAACGGGAACGTTCCAGCCTTCCTGCGAAGGAAGCATCAGCCTGAGTGCGCCCTTCAGCATCGCGATGGCGCGTCGTGTGGCTTCGGGGGAAATGTCGGCCTTGGTGACGACGACGGCGTCTGCCACTTCCATGATTCCGCGCTTGATGCCCTGGATATCGTCGCCCGCCGTTGGAAGGACGAGCAGGAGGAACAGGTCTACCATGTCGGCCACGTCGATCTCGCTCTGGCCGACGCCGACCGTTTCGACGATGATGGTGTCGTATCCTGCTGCTTCGCAGAGCAGGATGCATTCACGGGTTGTGGACGTGGCGCCGCCGAGGGCGAGGCGTGACGGTGAGGGGCGTACGAAGGCGTTGTCGTGCAGGCTCAGATGGGCCATGCGGACCTTGTCGCCGAGGATGCTGCCGCCCGTGCGTCTGCTGCTCGGATCGACCGCGAGGACGGCTACGCGGCGTCCTGCTTCGCAGAGGCGAAGGCCGAAGGCCTCGACGAGCGTGCTCTTTCCAACTCCGGGAGATCCGGTCATGCCCAGACGTCTGCTGTGTCCGGTATGCGGCATGATACGCTCGAGCAGCGCGGCCGCCACGTCGCGGTCGGCCGCCGTCGTGCTTTCCACGAGCGAGCATGCACGTGCCAGATGGCGGCGATTGCCATCCAGTACTCCCTGTGCGAGGACGTCGGCCGTAATGGGAGATGACACGCGCGTGATCCTTACTCCACGGTGACGCTCTTGGCCAGATTACGTGGCATATCCACGTTGCAGCCGCGCTCGACGGCGATGTAGTAGGCCAGAAGCTGAAGGGGAATGGACGCCAGGATCGGCGTGAGCATCGGCAGCGTTTCGGGAATCTCGATGACGTGATTCGATACGCTGGCGATATGACTGTCGTTGGGGTTGGCGATGGAGATCACGCGTCCATTGCGCGCGCGTACCACTTCGATGTTGCTGATCAGCTTATCGTAGATCTCGTCCTTCGGGGCGATGAAGACGACGGGCATGTTCTCGTCGATCAGGGCGATGGGACCGTGCTTCATCTCCGCGGCTGCATAGCCTTCGGCGTGGATGTAGGAGATTTCCTTCAGCTTGAGCGCACCTTCCAGGGCGACGGGGAAGTTGTATCCCCGGCCGAGATAGATGAAGTTGGAAACGCCCGAATACTGGATGGCGATGTCGCGGATGATGTCCGCCTGATCGAGGATCTGCCGGATCTGATCCGGTATCGCCGTCATGGCCTCGGCGATGGCCCTGCCTTCGACGGCGCTCATCGAGCGCATGCGTGCGAGGTAGAGGGCGAACTGCGTGAGGATGCAGAGCTGCGACGTGAAGGCCTTCGTGGAAGCGACCCCGATCTCGGGTCCGGCATGGAGATAGACTCCGGCATCGGTCTCCCGTGCGATCGTACTGGAGACGACGTTGACCATGCCCAGGACGGTGGCGCCCTTCATCTTCGCTTCGCGGATGGCAGCCAGCGTATCGGCCGTTTCACCGCTCTGCGAGATCGCGATCACGACGTCGTCGGGCCCGATGATGGGATTGCGGTAGCGGAACTCGCTCGCATATTCGACTTCGACGGGAACACGGGCCATCTGTTCGATGAGGTATTCACCCACGAGTCCGGCATGCCAGCTCGTGCCGCAGGCCGTGATGATGATTCTCCGCGCATTGCGCAGCTTGTCCGTCACCGCGGCCAGGCCACCAAGGCGGACGTTGCCATCCTGGATCTGGAGGCGGCCGCGGAAGCCGTCGTGGAACGTATCGGGTTGCTCGTAGATCTCCTTGAGCATGAAGTGCGGGAATCCGCCCTTCTCGATGTCGGCGAGGTCGATGTCGATACGCTCGACCACGCTCTCCGTCACTTCGTTCTCGATGGTCTTCGTGATGTAGCCGTCGCGTTTGAGGATGGCCATTTCGTTGTCGTGGAGATAGACGACCTGCCGCGTATGCGCCACGATGGCCGCGGCGTCCGATGCCACGAGATACTCGCCGTCACCTACCCCCAGGACGAGCGGGCTTCCGCGTCGGGCCGCGATGATGGTGCCCGGCTCGTGGGATGAAACGACGACGAGGCCGAACGTCCCTTCGACTTCGGAGAGGGCAGTACGGACGCTGAGCTCGAGATCGCCGAGCGTTTCGTAGAGCATGCCGATGAAGAAGGCCAGCACTTCGCTGTCCGTTTCCGAACGGAAGGTGTCGTATCCGGCGCTGACGAGTTTCTTGCGGATCGTGACGTAGTTCTCGATGATACCGTTATGGACGAGGGCGATGGCTCCGTCGCGGTCGGTGTGCGGATGGGCGTTGATGTCGTTCGGCGCACCGTGCGTCGCCCAGCGCGTATGGCCTACACCCACCATGCCCGGAATGGTATCGGGCAGGAAGGCTTTCTCGAGTTCGCTGACCTTGCCGGCCTTCTTGCCTATCGTCAAGCCGTCGCTCGAAACGATACAGACTCCAGCGGAATCGTATCCTCGGTATTCGAGACGCTTGAGCCCGTTGACGATAAGTGGCGCAGCCTGCTGCTGGCCGATGTAGCCGACGATTCCGCACATACGCTGATTACCCTGAATAATCGTACAAGTTACGAAAGCCTGTATCCCGAAACGATCCTTAGCGGTAGAGCGGCGTATTCTGCTTGGTGATCTGAAGATCGCGAAGCAATGCGGCATCGGCGCTGAAACGCAGGTAGAAACCGCGGTTGAAGCCGGATGGAACCCAGTTGAAGGACAGGTTCCAGCAGTGGATGCGCTTCGTGATGTCGATCACCGGCGTATTGATGGCGCCCGTCACGAGATCGAAGCTCGACGAGGCCGACATACGCAACGTTTCGGTGAGTGACAGGTTTCCGCGTACCGACAGAAGGAGCGACTGGAAGGACGTTGCCGGGTCGGTCCGATTGTAGGTATAGGCGAGATTGACTTCGGCGTCCCACGGCATGATGACGGGCGAGTATCCGGGCGTCCGTTCACCGAAGATGTCGTCGTCCTGGGCCTTGTAGTTCAGCCGCCGGTCGAAGCGCGAACGCAGGTCGCCGTTCGAACTGTCGGCGGCCATGGTATCGGTCTCCGTGCTGCGCGGTGTGAAGGAGAGGCCGCCCGACGAGAACCGCGTACCGAGATTGAGGGTGACGTTGGTGAGACGAAGGAAGCCCTTGCCCGCTTCGGCGAGCGTCCTGTTGATGGTCTGGTAGCCGAGGCGTCCGGTCGCCGCATCCGTGACCATTGCCTGGTCGTAGATGCTGAAGCCGAACGTCGAGTTGAAGGCGATGGCGTCCAGCAACGGCGAGCGTACCGTGAGGGAGATGGGACTCAATCGCAGAGAATCGGCCGCGATGTTGTACGAGGTGTTCACGTTGAAGACGAGCAGATCGAGGGCCTTGTCCGGCAAGGTATCGCCCTGCTTCGTCTTGATCGAGAGCTTGTTGAGCAGGCCCATCGTGACGAGGAACTGTTCCCTCGACGAGGCGATGCCGCTTCCGAATCGCGAATACTTGATCGTCTTGCCCGTGACGGGGCTGACGTACTGTCCGAAGAAGCCAAGACCCGGATCGGAAAGATCGGGCGAGAAAGACAGATCGATGGTGGGCTGCAACGTATGGCGCAGTGCCGTGATGCCGAAGATCCTCGGATTGGCCATGCCGTACAGGAAGGTACTGGCCGATACACCTACGCGATACGTGAACTCGCGGAAAAAGCCCTGCTCCCGTGTCTGGACGATCGTGCTGTCGGCCGCATTCACCTGCTGTGCATAGCGCTGGAAGTACCAGTTCTCCGAATACGAGACGCTGGGCTGAAGCGTGATGTCGCCGAGCTTCGGCGTGACCGTCAACGAGGGACGGTGTTCGATGACGCTGTTCTCGCTCACGGCGAAGGGTAGGGTATCGGCCGTGCGCTGCGCCGAATAGTTGTAGCGTCCGGTCGTACGATAGGTGAGGGACAGATCCCGCAGCCAGTGATCGCCGCCGATCACGTCCCGCAATGGGAAGAACTGGGGAATGCTGTAGGAAATCGTCGGTACGTGCGTCACGGATCCGTTGATGATGTTCTGGTCCCGCGTATATCCGATGTTGAACGTGTGACCGTTGTAGAACGTGCGTTGGTAGGAGGCGTTGGACCGTGCGTTCTGCCTGATACGGTCTCCGATGTTCAACGATGTATTCTGGAACAGGTTCTCGGACGTGAACGTGAGATCCATGACGAGCGATTCGTTCGGCCGGAAGTTCTGGTTATGGACGAAGAATACACCGAAGTTCGACTTATACGGATTATCGACGTTGAATCGCGTGTTGCCGAATTTGAGTTCGAGTCGGCCGTTGAGGACGTCGCGAACGTTGTAGCGACTGCGGTTCGTGAAGACGATACCACCCTTCGTCGTGATGTCGGCCGTGAGCTCCGTATCGAAGTAGTCGCTGGCGGCCCAGTAGTATCCGATCTGTTCGAGGACGATACCGCGGTCCGACGTCATGCGCGGCGTGGGAACGATGAGGCCGCTGCGTCTGCCGCGTTCTGCGGAGAAGAACAGGCCGACGGGCAGGATGAAGACGGGAATGTCCTCGATATAGGCGATGACGGGATCCATGAAGATCTTGTCGTTCACCATGACCTTCATCTTCGGCGAATTGAAATAGAAGTGCGGATGGGGGGCGTCGCACGTCGTGAAGCAGCCGTTCTCGATGTAGGCGACGTCCTCGCTCACCCGTTTGATGTGCGAGCCGTAGTAGTAGCCGCCGTCGATCGACGTCTCGCCGAATCGTACGAGGCCGCGTCTGGTCTTGAAGTTATAGAGGATGGACTCGCTCGCGTACTGCTCCCCGTTGTCCGTGAAGATGGGGAAGCCCGTGATGCGTCCAGTGGAATCGGGAGCGCCTTCGGCCGTGAGGGTGCTCGGACCGAAGTCCATGATGATGACTTCGGCCTGGAGTCGCTGGCTGTGGAACTTCACGTCGGCGTCGCCACGCAGTCTCATCCGCTTCTTCGAAATGGAGAAGTGCACGCTGTCTCGAGCGTTGAAGACCACGACCGTATCGACGCCTCCGGCATGCACCGTGTCGGGTATCGGGGGAGGAGGGGAGGACGATTGTGCGAAGGTCCCGGCCGATCCCAGAAGGAACACCAGGACGATCATCCGGCACAGGCGTGGGATCACCGGTAGGTCGTCCGTTTGAAACTGGATGGAATGTCGATCGACAGCCGCGTCGTGACCGGTTCATTGATACGGACCTTCTGCAGCCGGAAGGACATGCTCTGGCGGCGGTCGTCGACCGTGACTTCCACGGCATGGGCGACCGGTATCGCCTCGACGTCACGGACGTCCGTGAACGTGACGTTCATGAGCAGCGCGCCTGTCGCGGACTTCCGTTGATACTGAAGGAGGACGTCGCGTGCGGTGTCGACGAGAGCATATTCCCGGCCATCCCCGTCGGCCGCGGAATAGAGCACGCTGCCGTCCTTGCGTACCGACTCCTCGCGGAAGCGTGCCGCGTCGCCCGGTACCGACCCGCGCATGAGAGCCATGAGATCGGTGACGTTGATGGGGAACGGCATCACCTTGGCGAGCGACGGCGATGCGGGATTGCCGTCCATCACCTCGCGCGTCAGATAGTTGACGAAGGCGAACGACGCCTGCGCGGAAAACAGTCGTGCCGCCGTGATTCCCAGTGGGCCGCCCATATCGATCCTGAAGGAGTCCTGCTCGACGATCACGGCGTCGAACGGAAGTCCCTGGATATTCTGCGTACCGGTCGCCGAAACGCTTCCCTCGACCACCATGGTGCGGATGTTCGCTGCGACGGGGGACATCGCAGTCGGTTCCGCGGATGTCGATGATAGGGTCTGCGCCTGGCCGGTCTTCTGGCCGGTCGTCGACTGTTGTGTGGAAGAGCAGGACAGGATCGTCACGGCCGTTATGACCATGACGAGATGCGTCCAGACCTTCGACGTTGTAGATTGCATGTCCATAGGAAGCACAAATATCCAACTTTCAGAGGGTTCCGCCGTCTACGCCGCCGCCGGTAACCGTTCCGTCACCGCCGGAAGTGGATCGGCAATCGCCCTGAATGTTCATCGGAAAGGGAGTGAAAAACATGGTCTTTGTAACCCGGAAGGCTGCGTTCTCGGCTGCACATCGTCTCTACAATCCCACGTACACGGATGAGCGCAACGAGGAGATCTTCGACAAGTGCAACAACTATTTCGGTCATGGTCACAACTACGTCCTGGAAGTTACCGTCAAGGGCGTTCCGGATCCTGAAACCGGATACGTCATCGATCTGAAAAAATTGCGCGACATTCTCGACGAACGCATCATCGATCGTGTCGATCACAAGCACCTGAATTTCGACGTCGACTTCCTGCGCGGTATCATTCCCACGGTCGAGAACCTGGCCGTGATGTTCTGGCGTCGCCTCGAGGACCATCTACCGAGTGGCGAACTCCACGCGATACGTCTGTTCGAATCCGAGCACAATTACGCCGACTACTACGGTACACCCATCGAGATTCCGATCCTTCCCGGTATCGAGGAACCTCGGCAGGAAAGGATACTTGTATGAGCCGCGACCAGGAAGGCTCCGACCCGTCCAGTACGCCGCGCGTTCCATCGCTGGTCGATCTGGACGATACCGAACTCGAACATCAGTTCGTGCGGCAGGGCCTGCTCTATCCCCATCAGAACACAGTCGGCAAGGAACTGTTCGACGCCAACGGCAACCGCCCCCTGAGCGAGGACGAACGCGAGGAGATGGTTCGTCTCCTCGAACAGAAATTCGGCGAGATATTCGACATCCTCCGTATCGACCGTAACGACCCCAACAGCACGGACACGCCGTTCCGCCTCTCGCGCATGTGGGTGACGGAACTGTTCGCCGGACGATACTCGCTGCCGCCGCGCATTACCGTCTTCCCGAACCGCAAGGAAGTGGACGAACTGGTGATCTCGCGCGGCATCAAGGTCATGAGTGTCTGCTCCCATCACTGGCAACCGATCAGTGGCGACTGTGCCATCGGCTATGTGCCGCGGGACAAGGTCATCGGTCTGTCGAAGTTCACGCGCATCGTGGAGTGGTTCTCCCGCCGCGGGCAGATCCAGGAAGAACTGGGGGAGCAGATCGCCGACTTCCTCGTGGAACTTCTCGATCCCATCGCCCTTGGTGTCGTGATCAAGTCCAGGCACTACTGTATGATCGCCCGCGGCGTGGAAGCGCACGACCACGCATCGATGATCACCAGCGTCATGCGGGGCGAGCTCGCCAAGAATCATTCCCTGCGCGACGAGTTCCTGAAGCTGATCAACAGCGACTGAGTAGTTTTGTGCGTGCCAACGCATGAACCTACATCGGAACATGAACAACCGTACTGGAACGACGGTCTTCTCGTAGCCGGTATCGACGAAGCAGGCAGGGGAGCCCTTGCCGGTCCCGTCGTGGCTGCTGCCGTCGTCTTCCATCCCATGTCGTTCCCGGAAGGGCTGAACGACTCGAAGGTGCTCAAACCCGACGAACGCGCTGCTGCCGCCCTGGCCATCAAGGCTTCGGCTCTCGCATGGCGGATCGCCTTCGTCGACAACCATCGTATCGACACGGTGAACATCCTGCAGGCCACCTACGATGCGATGTGGCTGGCGATCGACGGTCTGGCCGTCGAGCCCCATCATCTGCTCGTCGACGGTAACAGGTTCCGGGCACACCGCCTTCCTTCCACCACGATCATCGACGGCGATGCACTGAGCGTGTCGATCGCCGCTGCGAGCATACTCGCCAAGACCGCCCGCGATGCATGGATGGCGGAAGAGGCCCATGTACGCCATCCCGCATACGGATTCGACAGGCACAAGGGCTACGGGACGGTCCATCATCGGGAGGCGATCCGCCTCAACGGACCATGCGTGCTGCATCGCCATACGTTCCTGGGAAATCTGTGACGCTCCACCTGCACTGGCTCGATCTCGTCGTCGTCCTCGGTTCGCTCTTCCTCGTCTTCGGTGCAGGATTGCGCGGCATCGGCCGTCCCGGCAAGGAGGAGGCGTCGGCCGTCGACTATATCCTGGCCGGACGCTCTCTTACCCTGCCGCTCTTTGTCTGTACGATGATCGCCACATGGTATGGTGCTCCCCTGGGGGCAGGCGAGTTCGTCTACACGAACGGCCTCGTGATGATCTTCTGTCTCGGTGTGCCGTATTACCTTGCCGCGATAGGCTATGCGCTGTTCATGGCGCGGCGCATCAGATCGTCTCCTGCCTTGTCGATTCCCGAACAGATACGTGTTCACTACGGCGATCGTGCCGGCATGATCGCCTCGCTGCTCGTCCTGGTCTTCACGGTTCCCGCTTCCTATATCCTGATGGCGGGTACGTTCGTCCAGGCATTCACGGGATGGCCCCTCGTCGTCGCGCTCGTGATCAGCACGGTGGCATCGCTGGCATACGTGCTCAAGGGCGGACTTCGCAGCGACGCCCAGGCGAATGTCGTCCAGACGGTCCTCATGTTCCTCGGCTTCTTCGTGCTGCTCGCCGGCTGCATCGTCTGGTGGGGCAGCCCGGTGCAAATGTGGGAGCGGCTACCGGAGACCCACCGGACCCTGCCGGGTGCTCCCGGATGGCAGCCCGTCATCGTATGGTGGATCATCGCCCTGCAGACCTTCGTCGATCCGAATTTCCACATGCGTACGGCCGCAGCCGTTTCTCCGAGGGTGGCGCAGCGCGGAATCCTCGTCAGCGTCTCGCTATGGGTCGGCTTCGATCTCCTGCAGCTCACCACGGGGCTCTATGCGAAGGCCTATATGTCCGTCTCCGATCCGGTACAGACCTACATCGTTCTCTCCGATACCATCCTGCCCGCGATCGGCAAGGGGGTCTTCGTCGCTGGCGTCCTCGCCGCCATCATGAGTACGCTGGACGGATATGCGCTGGTGAGTGCGAACACCATCGGCCACGACATCATCGACAGATTGCGGGGAAGAGCATCGGCGTCGGTCGCACGCGCCTCCTCGATACGGTGGGGACTCCTCGTGACCGGTATCGCCGGTATCGCAGCGGCACTTCTCGTACCGAGCGTCATATCCCTGCTCTATCTGGCGGCATCCATCGCCATTCCCGGTCTCCTGATTCCGCTTATATGTTCGTACTTCCCCATCCGGTCCAGGATAGGTCCCGTCATCCTGCCGTTGATGGTCGTGCCGGTACTCTCCGGTCTGGCGTGGCGGTGGTGGGGAAGTGCGGATCTCGATCCCATGATCGTAGGACTTGGCGCAAGCCTTTGTATGATTGCCGTGATATCAATGGTGCGCCGTGAACGTCAAGCCTGAAAGCGACCGTTTCTGGACGTGGTCCAACGTCGTCAGCCTCGTCCGTCTCGTCATGACGGTTCCTGTCGTCATGGCCATGATGGACGGACACAATCTCGTGGCCTTCGTCCTGTGCTGGATCGCGGCCTTTACGGATTATCTGGATGGCCGTGTGGCACGGGCGACGGGAACCGTCAGCGAATGGGGGAAGGTCATCGATCCGGTGGCCGATAAGGTCTTCGTCGGCGCGGTCGTCGTCGTGCTGCTCTGGCAACACCTTCTTCCGCTCTGGTTCGTCGTGGCCGTCGTCGCTCGCGATGTCGTCATCGTCATCGGTGGCTTCGTCGCACGGCGCTACACGCCGGTCGTCCTGCCCTCGCTCATGAGCGGGAAGCTGGCCGTGACCGCCATCGCCCTCACGGGGGTCATCGCCATGATGGAATGGACATTGGCCCGGGACATAGGGATTGTCCTGAGCTGTATCATGATGCTCGTATCTTTGTGGGCATACGGAAAGAGACTCTATGGGATTATTCGATAAAATCAAGCAATCGTTCACGTCGGCCGTATCAACGGTAACCGACGCATTGAAGCTGGACCGACTGAAGGAAGGGCTGGAAAAGACCCGTTCATCCTTCGTGAGCAAGCTGAAGAACGTCCTGTTCGCCGGACGGAAGATCGATGCGGCCCTGCTGGCCGAGATCGAGGAAATCCTCATCACGTCGGATGTGGGTGTTTCCACGACGGAGAAGCTTATCGCGCGTCTCAAGGAGCGAGTCCGCCAGGACAAGCTCGAGGATGCTGCTGCGATCACGGACGTGCTCAAGGAGGAGATCCACGGGCTCATGGCAGAGTCGCCGTCTGCCCATAACGACAAGACGTTCGGCATCGCCGAAGATGCCCGCCCGCACGTCATCATGGTCATCGGGGTCAACGGCGTAGGCAAGACGACGACGATCGGCAAACTGGCGATGAACTACAAGACCGTGGGGCGTTCCGTGCTCATCGGAGCTGCGGATACCTTCCGTGCCGCCGCCAACGAACAGCTCGAAGTATGGGCACAGCGCGCCGGCGTGGATATCGTCCAGCAGCAGCAAGGGGCCGATCCTGCCGCCGTAGCCTACGATACGCTTCGTGCGGCAGTTTCGCGCAATGCCGACGTCGTCATCATCGACACGGCCGGACGCCTGCACAACAAGCAGGGCCTCATGCAGGAGCTGGAGAAGATCGGCCGCGTGATGAAGAAGATCAAGCCCGAGGCACCGAACGACATCTTCCTGGTGCTCGATGCCACGACCGGACAGAATGCCATCCAGCAGGCCCGCGAGTTCACGAAAGTGGCGCCGATCACCGGCATCATCCTCACGAAGCTCGACGGTACGGCCAAGGGTGGCGCCGTGCTCGCCATTGCCGATGCCCTGCAGATTCCGGTCCGTTACATCGGTGTCGGCGAACGCATCGACGATCTCCAGGTCTTCGATCCCGCCGCCTTCGTCGAAGCGTTGTTCGAAGACCGTTCCGTGGTGAATGACTCCGCAGCCTGAACACGGGAAGTGGACATGGGGGCGGTGGGTCTTCATCGTATCCATCGCCATCGCCCTGGTCTATATCGTCTTCGCCGTGCGCCTCTTCCTGAAGGATGCACAGATGAGTCTGGGCAGTATCGATCAGCTCGGAACCCAGCGTTTCGCGGAGATGGTCGTCAATCAGAAGGCCTACGTTCCTCCTGCCGATACCGTGCTCACACCGACGCAGATCGCCTTCGCCATCATCGTCACGCGGACCTACGACTCGCTGATCGCAGCTTCGTCACCTCCCGTCCAGCGCAGGACCGTGCTATCGGATCTCTTCAACCGGTACGTGATGTCCGTCACCGAATTCCGCTGGATCACCGAGCGGGTCGATGAAACACTCCAGTACCTGATGCTGCAGGATGCGAAGTTCGACGACGACGTGCACACAACGCTTTCGGCCGTGGACTTGCGCACCGTCCATGAGCTGTACAATGCGCAGCCAGCCACACGGCCGAAGTCCATTCCCCCCATGCTGCAGCGGAACGCCGAGCGTCTGCGTACCGCCGGCCCGCTCCTGTTCAAGGGACTCGACATACGACGCAAGGAATGGCGTCGAGCGCGCCCGGCTTCCGATCCTCCGCCCCCGGTGCCACCCGTACCGAGAATCGTACCACGACGGTTCATGGAAAGCCTGTGAACGATATCGCCATCGTCGCGCTGTGGGTGGGAGTGCTCGTCTACCTCTGTACGATGGCCCTCGGTATCACGGCGTCCTTCGCGAAACGGCGTAACAGACGCTGGCATCACGTGATGTTCGGACTGTCATGCCTCACGTGTATCGTCGCCCTCGTCATGACCCGGGACAGGATGCTGTTCTGGACCGTGCTCTGTCTGACACTCATGCCCTTCGCTCCCGCACGGGCAAAGCGCCACGCCATCATCGGTACGCTGGGACTGTTGGGGTATCTGGCCGTCCTGTTCCGTTGAGAGGAGAGCCTTCCGATTGTCCGGGAGGCTGTACATTGCCGCATCATCACCTAGGGAATGGTTCTTCATGCGCATCGTTTCCGCCGTCATGTTCGCCTTCTTCGTCTATGCCGTCTACGTCCAGTTCAACGACGTCGATCCCGTGCTGTGGGTCGTCGGATATGGCATCGTCGGCATCGTCTCGTTGCTTGCCGCGATGGGGCGCAAGGTCGGGCGTCTCGCCGGGCTGATCGCTCCGGTCTATGCCGCCTGGGCTATCTGGGCCGTGATGCGGACGACCGGACACTGGTTCGAAGGGGAAGCGGAGCGTGAGGCCGGTGGCCTGATCATCTGCGCGGTATGGTTGCTGATCGTCGCCTTCACCTTCCGGAGACCGCGTCACGTTGCGTGACCATCGCGGTACGATCCATGTGTAACGACACATGGACGTCATATGCCTTCGATTCTGCGGATACTCTGTCTTTCACTCGGTATCGTCTGCCTCTGCTTCAGGGCCGTCGCACAGGTGCCGGACATCATCGATCATGTCATTCACCTCGACGATGCCGGGCGTGCCCTTGCTGGTACGCACGGGATCGCGATACGCTGGTACGATGCCGCTGCGGGAGGTTCCCCGATGTTCGAGGAGGACTACGTCATCGACGTCGTCGATGGACTGGCGCATCTGCCTCTCGGGCAGCAGAAAGGATTGCCCGACATCCTGATGTCGAGGGGCGACGTATGGATCGGCATTACGGTCGACGGAGGTAGCGAACTGGTGCCGCGCAGGCGTCTGCTCGCAACGCCGTACGCAAGGATCGCAGCCCGTGCGACGGTGGCCGACGCGCTGTCCCCGGACGTCACGGGTCTCGTCACGTCGATCAACGAAGCCGGAGGTGCAGTACGTATCGTTGGAGAATCGGGAGTGACCGTCAGTCGTGACGGCAACATCCTGCGACTATCCGCGGATACGTCCGGCGATACCGAAACCGGCGAACTGGAGGGCGATGGGCATGCCTTTCGCTTCATCGTCAAGCCCGCATCGAAGGTGCATACGGTCGATCATGTCACGGTTTCGGTCGTTACCGGCACGGAGACGACGATCGCCTGTGTCGTGAGTGCCATCGACGTCGACGACAATACGTTCAGCATCATGACATCAGCGGTCCTGCAGCCCGGAGAACGTATCCGGTGGAAGCTCTCCCGCCGGTAAACCCCTTGCCGCCCATCGACATCAGCGCCTTTCACGTTCAATCTTTCATTTCCGAGGAGAACCTACATGATCGTCGTACGAACATCGCTCACGATCGTCGGCATGGTCATCATGACGATGGTGATGTCGGGCCAGAGTCAGACGACCGGGACGCTGCATCTGCGGAATGCCCAGCCTGCGACGGTAAGCCTCAGTGTGCCATCGGCAGGAGTTACATCCTACAGTATTCTGCTGCCTGATACGATCGGGACGCCGGGACAGATACTGTCCGTCGGTAATGTGGGCGGTACGACGGCGTCGCTCGCCTGGTCCGACGGTATGTTCTGGGAACATACGGGCAGTACCGTCACGGCCGGCGGCACGGGTGCTGGACAGCAGTATCTCGGCACCAGCAACACGCAGGATCTCGTCCTCGCGAGCGCCGGTGTGGAGCGCCTGAGAATCGTCGGAACGGCCGGACCTGGACAGGGATTCGTAGGCGTCGGCACGTTGACGCCGGGCGCACGACTGGACGTTACCGGTGCGATACGCATCTCGAGCGACGGAGCGGCCGGCGAACTGCGTATCGCCGAACCGTCGACGGCCGGGAACGACGTCACCATCCTCCGTGCCGCTGCGCAGGCATCCGACATCACCTATACCTTGCCGTCGGTACCTCCGTCCGCCGATGGTATGATCCTTACGTCGACGGCCGGCGGTGTGATGGCATGGGAGCCCTCTCTTTCGGAAATGGCCAGAGGCATCTTCGTTCCGACGGCAGGGCAATACCAGCATACGATTCCGATCACCGGACTGGATCTGCTGGCTGGATCGATTCCCGTTCTCACGATGATCAATGCTGCCGGTACGACGATCGCCGTCAGTGTCACCGGTATCGATGCGGGCACGAATACGTTGTATGCGGAAACGTCTGCTCCTCTCGCTGCCGGCGACCGCATCGCGTGGATCGTCGTCAATCCGTGATGAAGACCATGATGAAGGTCGTGTTCCTTCTGATGCTGATGCATTGCATCGTATGTGGAACCTGTGCACAGACGTTGACCGCATCCAACGTCCGTGCCGGTGAAGGACCTCTCTCGTTGATGGCATCGTCAGCTATCGCACAGCCCATCCGGATGTATACCGGGGCGAACGGCACGTTGCTGTCGCTCGAAGCGGGCAGTATGGGTGACGTCTCCATACCGATGCGTCTCGGTATCGGCACCGGTGTGGGTGCGGCGATTATGGAACGGCTGCGCGTCGGATCGGTGGATTCCACAGGAATCGTCATCGACATGATCGGTACGTCGGCTTCGACCGGATTGCTCATCGACGACGTCGGGTTGACGGGAACGGATCATGCGGGCATCGTCATCGCCGCCGCATCGAACGGATACGGAACGGGCCTGCGTATCGGTGGGCCGGCAGGAGGTACGATCGCGACGCTCGGTACCGGCGTCGATATCACAGGTGGTACCGGTCTGCGCTACAATGCGCTCACGGCCGGTAGTGGTACCGCCATCGAGGTCGGCTTCACCACGCCGCCGCTGCGTGGAATCAGCGTTGCGGTCGCAGGTGCAGGGGCGGTGGGAGGTACGTTCCGTACGAATACCAACGGTACCGCCGTCGTCGGGCTCGCACAATCGGCGGCATACGCCGATCCACCGCATGTAGCCGGAGTGGCCGTTCGAGGCTATGCTGCGACGAATTCCAATGTGGCGACGGAAGAGATCATCGGAGTTCTCGGCACCGTGGTTCGCGGCGGTAGTGGAGGTACGAACACGACGAGCTCCGGAATCGTCGGCCGTGCTGACGGTCAGGCAACGGCACATGGCGGTCTCGTCATAGGTGTTCTGGGAGCGGCATCGACGGCAGGCAACGGCACCACCGGTTCGATAGGCGGATTCTTCTCGACTCCACGCTATGCGTTCAACCTTTCTCTTGCCGTCAAGGGTGGCGACGTCTATCTGGGCAGTACCGACCAGGATCGTCCGCCGGGGTTTCCCTCGTCGTTCATCAACGGCCTCGGAAGTGGTAACCATACGACTACGCGGATGTACGATGCGCGTATCAGCGGTGCGTTGGTCATGCGCGGTACGGGTACCGGAACGACGAGGATCGTCGCCGGCCGGACAGGATCGCTCGATGCGATCTATGCCCTCCCGGCGTCGATGCCCCTGGCGGGAGATGTCCTCATGGCTGGTGCCCTCGACGGTGATACGGCACGTCTCGCATGGAAGTCGGGAACGTCGTTCCTGCCGGTCGCCACATTGGCCGCTTTGCCACAGGGGGCCATCGATCCGATCGATCCCGGCAATGCCTCCGTCCTGCGTCTCACGGCGAGCCCTGTGGGCAGCTTCGTGAGCGGCTTCGCAGGTGGATATGACGGTCGGGTCATCACGCTGCTGGTTCAGGCCGGATCGTGCGTGATCGTCAATGACGATCCTGCGGCACCGGCAGCACAGCGGATACTGACGGGACAGGCGGGTCTGGAACTCATCGGACCGGCAGCGACGATGCTCATGTACGATGCGGAGATGCAGCGATGGCGAATGCTGTCCTATATACCCTGATCATCACGGTGATCGCTGTCGATAGCATGGCCTTCGACCAGACGCATCTGCGTGGTCAGGTCAACCGTTATGGACGTGTGCTGGCCGTCGATACCTGCCTGAAGGAACTTGTCGTCGATCCCGTAGCGGGCTTCCGTTCCGGCGATGAAGTACTGATCCATCAGGTGAAGTCATCGGGGACGGGTATCATGGCGGGAATCCATGAACTGGCGGTGATCGATACGATCGACGGCAATCGGATATATCTACGTTGCGGTCTTCTCAATGTCTACGACGTCTCGTCGGTCGTACAGGTCGTTCGCATGATGGTATGCGATACGTGTATCGTCGACGATGTCGTCATGGCACGGCGTTGGGACGGTACGACGGGCGGAGTGGTCGCCATTCGTGCCGTATCGTCGATGGTACTCTCATCGGCGATCGACGTGTCGCATGCGGGATTCCGTGGTGGTATGGCCTCGCGTAATTCGATCGATACGTCGGGACGGGATGACTTCTGTCCGGATGATTGTGCAGGTGGACGCAAGGGTGAGACCAGCGTCCGGTTATCCGCCGATTCCATGCACGGTCGTCGCAGCGTGCATTCGGCAGGCGGAGGAGGTATTGCCCGGAATGGCGGCGGAGGTGGTGGTGCATTGGGTGGTGCGGGTGGACGTGGAGGTGGGCAGACGACAGAGTATCCGTCCCATGACGCCGGTGGTCGTGGCGGTGAGAGCGAGCGAGCCGATCGTTTGCCGTCATGCCTTACGTTCGGCGGCGGAGGTGGTGGCGGACATCAGAACGATCATGGTGGTTCCGCAGGCAGTGCGGGTGGCGGATGTATCCTGTTGATCGCTCCCGTCATCGATGTGCGACCGGGAGCCATGCTGCGTGCTTCGGGTGGTGATGCGGACACGGCACTGTCGGATGGGGCGGGTGGAGGCGGTGCCGGAGGAATGGTCGTCATTCATGCGGGCATGTTGTCGGATCGTCTCTATGTGGTCGTGCGTGGTGGTGCGGGTGGATACTGTACGGGAACGAAGGTCTGGTATGCACCGGGAGGAGGTGGTGGCGGTGGAGCCGTCGTGTCCACTCGTCGTGATATGTATCTGTTATCCGTCGATGCGAGAGGTGGATCGGCAGGACGTTTTCTCGGTACCGCTGATGGACACGGTGCGTACGGGCCTACGACCGGAGGTGACGGAATCATGCTCGTCGATTCCGTCATCGGGAAGAGCGAGCGAGCGGTTCCGACGATGGTACGACCCCGCATCGAGGGGCGAACCATTCTGGAGCACGGCGAGGATACGGTAAAGCTCTCACTCGTACCGCAGGTTCCTGTCCATCGATGGAGTACTGGTGATACGACACCGGTGATTCGTACGGCGTCGGAAGGGAAGTATTGGGCGGACGTCATATCGCCGGGTGGATGTGTCGTTACGTCGGACACCGTCGTCGTTCGTCGTGCCCATGGCGTGACGATCCATGTCGCCGATTGCGAAGGCAGGCCCGGTGATACGGTCGATGTCGAACTACGAATACGTTCGGGTGATGTGCTGGGGCGCGCCACGGTGCTTCGTTTCGATGTCCGTACTCGTGCCACGATGCTGGTCCCGCTGTACGATCCGCGTCTGGAATCGGTGCTGGATGGACGCGAGATCGTCGTGCGAGCCGGAATCGAATTGTGGGGTGATGTGTTTCACGACACGACCGTTAAGATCCCGTTCATCGTCGTGCTGGGTGATAGCCTGAGCTGTGCAATTCGATGTGTCGATGCGTCGGTATCCGGTAATGTACCGGTGCGGACCGTCCGCGACGGAAGGTTCAGACTCCTCGATCCCTGTATCGATCTTCGCTCCAGACTGTTCGATCCGGTCTTTGTGCCATGGGCGATGTGGAGATTCGATGTGCTTGGACGTGAGATCGAGGGACTGCCGTCGATCGGTACGTGGATGATTGCACGGAGGAGAGGCAGGGAAGTAGTTCCGCCCTGAAGAAATGGTACCATCGAACGTGTGCCACCATGGAGAAACATGGCGACGCTTCGAGCGGGAGCGTCATGGATAGAATTATGGCGCAGAAGATGTTCGCTCCTGCGCCATTCGGATTCTGCCGATGTTCTTGTCCTACCGGGTCGTATTCCGCAGCAACAGGTAGGCCTGTGCCTGGTGCATCCATCGCTCGCCGAGTTCCTTTGGGACGTTCCCCATACCCATCGAGGCATTGCCGAGGATGATGTCGTCATCGCCGTCACCATCCATATCTGCACAGTCCATGACGATCCACCGGCCGAGGTCGGCTTCTTTCAGCGACTGCGGACGAAACGATCCGTCTGCCTGATGCTCCCAATAGACGAGGCTTTCCCTGCAATCGATGCGATAGTCGGCGAAGTAGGAGATGCTCATGATGTCCTTGTCCCCATCGCCGTCGAAGTCGCGAAGCACCGCTCCATATGCGCCGTTCACGGGAAGGAAGAGATGCTCGGTGAACGACATCTTCCCGTCGTTCAGGAAGACACGGATACCATGATACGGCTTGTAAGGCGGTGCATCGTAGTCACCGTTGTCGCCGTTCGCCAGAATGATGTCGGGCTTCCCGTCGTCGTTGTAGTCCACGATATCGAAATAGGACGAACCGAAGGCGGGATGGAAGACGAGAAGTTCCTTCTCCTCGAATCGTCCCTTGCCCTTGTTGATGAAGGCAAAGATGCCTTCCCTGGCCTGTGCCATCTGGACGAGGATGTCCGGGCGTTTGTCGCCGTTGATGTCCGTGACGCGGGCCCTGACGGCTCCGGGACGTCCGATCAGTTCGTGGTAGACGGTCTTGCCCTTGGGCAGGATTTCATACCACCCGAACCGCCCGATCATGTTGCCGAATTCGCAGATCAGATAGTCCTTGCGGCCGTCGCCGTTCAGATCGACGACGTTCACGTTCGTCGGTCGGCGCAGGGAGTCGAGTATCCTTGTCACCTGTGGTGTCTTCGTACCGTTCCAATGCACCGAATACAGTCCGCCCACCGCGCTATCGTGAGGCATGAGCTTACCCATGTCCGTCACGTACCAGTCATCGCCGTCGATGGCGACATAGGATGGGGGGCCATGAAGGGGGATGATGGCCTGTTCAGAACCCTTGGCATCGGTGACGATGAGTCTGCTGCCGATGCCGTCACCGAACATGATCAGTTGCCGTTGCGGATCGAACTTGACCATGATCGTGAGAGGAGGCTGGATGTTCACCGTCGTCGTGTCGGCCACGAATCTGGTGAGGTCCATCGTGATCGGAGGTCTGGAGGCTGCCGGCAGCACCTTGGGAGCGGTCTCCACGTAGTAGGTGGCGATGGCGAACCATTCGTCCTCGGTCAACGTCGGGAATGTCGGATACAACGCCTGAAGATCGTGTGGCAGCTTTTCGCGATTGATGACCTGGTCCAGCCCCATGAAACGGCGCATGACGGGGAAGACCTTGGAAACCCAGGTGGCCTGGTCGAGGACGTCGGGTTCGGGCAGGACATGGCAGGTCTGGCAGTAGACGGTCGCAAGTTCGCGACCACGATCCTGCCCGGTTGGGTTGCCGGGGGCGTACGTTCTGTCCGATGCCGCCTTCGATATTGCCACTGCCGGAGCGTTTCCGGCATTCGACGGTGTCGTCCTGACCGTAGCGGATACGGTGACCAGCGTTGCGGCGATCAGTGCGGCGATGACAGATGTACGGATCACAGGCCGCACCGTGTGAAGATGTAGTCGACGTTCTTGCCCATGCGACTTCCGTCGAAGAGCGCATCCAGTTCTTCTTCCTTGAAATGGGCCATGATGTCGGCGCTCTCGGCGAGCGTCGTACGCAGGGGAATTCTCGTCTCCCATGTCCGCATTGCACACGTCTGGACCATCTTGTAGGCGTCTTCACGTGTCTGGCCCTTCCGCACGAGGTCGAGCATGACCGTCTGCGAGAAGGGTAGTCCGTGCGTGATCTCGAGATTGCGCTTCATGTGTTCGGGATAGACCAGCAGACGATCGATGAGATTCGTCGCCAGATGGAGCATGTAGTCCAGTGTGATGGTGCTGTCCGGGCAGATCACGCGCTCGACGGAGCTATGCGAGATATCGCGTTCGTGCCAGAGGGCATTGTTTTCGATCGCCGTCATCGCATTGCCACGGAGCAGACGGGCAAGGCCGCACAGCCGTTCAGAGACGATCGGATTCCGCTTGTGCGGCATGGCCGACGAGCCCTTCTGTCCGGGTGAGAAGTATTCCTCTGCTTCCAGGACTTCGGTACGCTGGAGGTGTCTGACTTCCGTCGCGATCTTCTCGAGGAATGAACCGATGATGCTGAGCGTCGTGAGGTATTCGGCATGGCGATCGCGTTGCATGACCTGCGTGCTGACGGGTGCAGGCTTGAGACCGAGCTTCGCGCAGACGTACTCTTCCACCTTGGGCGAAAGATGTTCGAACGTGCCGACGGCCCCGGAGATCATGCCGTACGAGATGGTCTCGATGGCACGTTCGAGGCGCGTGATGCTCCGCTTGCATTCTTCGTACCAGAGGGCGAGCTTCAGTCCGAACGTGGTCGGTTCGGCATGGATGCCGTGCGAACGGCCGATGCAGACGGTGTACTTGAACTCTTTCGCACGGCGGGCCAGGACGTCGCGGAAGGCGACGAGATCCACCAGCATCAGTTCACCGGCCTGTTTGAGCTGTACGGCAAGACAGGTATCGAGGACGTCGCTCGACGTCATACCGAGATGGATGAAGCGGGATGCGGGACCTACGTATTCCGCGACGTTCGTCGTGAAGGCGATGACGTCGTGCTTCGTCACCTCCTCGATCTCGAGGATGCGTTTGACGTCGAACGAGGCTTTCTGCCGTATCTCGACGACGGCTTCGCGTGGAATGACGCCAAGTTCCGCCTGTGCTTCACAGGCCAGGATTTCGATTTCCAACCAGATGGAGTACTTGTTCTGATCCGACCAGATCGCCCCCATATCGGGGCGGGTATAACGTTCAATCATTGGTCTTGGCGATGTTCGTGGTGGCAATGATCCGGCAAATTACGAAACCTCGTCATCGTCCGAACAACAGGGCAGTTAAGGTAACAAGGCTCCCTTCGTGAAACCAGTTGTTCCGATTCGTCCCATCTTTGGTGTGTACTGCTTCGATCGCTGTGTCTACGAGGGCTGTGGGGATGAAGGGCAAGGGGACTACCGTTGTGACGGCATATGTGCTGTGCTGGTTGGCTGGATGGGCTGCGGGGCTTGCCGCAACGCTCGCACCGAGCTATCTGCAGGCCATCGCACAGACGTTTTTCGATACATCGTCGACCGAGGCTTCGGGTAACGTCGGTGCCTGGCTCCAGACAGCGTTCCTGGGCGGACAGATCATCGGTGGGGTGTTGCTCGGCTTCACGGCCGATCGTATCAACCGCTTCGTGACGATGGCGATCGCCGTGCTCTTCTGTATCGGGGCGCTCTTCCTTATGACGCTGATGCCGACGCTGGAACTCGCGGCGCTCATGCGCATGTTCTCCGGTATGGGAGCGGGCGGCTGTCTGGTCCTCGGTGCCACGATCGGTCGTGAAATCATTCCAGCGAAACGTCAGCCGCTGCTCATGGGCGTCATGGCGAACTCGTATGCCGTGGGTATCGTCTGCATGGGAGCCATGCGCTCGATGATTCCCGACTGGCAGACCGCAGCGACGTTGTCGTCCGTATGCCTGGTCATCGTTCCGCTTCTCATCCTGATGAGGCATCGCCAGAAGACCATCGCCGATGGTCATGGGCATACGGATATGGACGATCATGCATCGACGGAATTCCCGTGGTCTCCGGCGCTGCAGGGCATGGTACTTTTCGGCTGCATGCTCATAGGGCTCTGGACGGTCTTCACGTGGCTTCCTGCATGGGCACAACAAGTACATGGGGCGAAAGAGGGACTGTCCGGTATCGCAGGCACGACGACGATGAGTCTCGGTATGGGCGGCATCATCGGCAGCCTGTTCACGGGCGTCGTAGCCAAACGCTTCCATCCGCTCGCCATCATGATTTCCTGTAATGCGGTATGCGTCGTCATGGTCATCGTCTCGACGATGACAGGAACCCCTTCCGCGACGATGTTCCCTCTGATCTCGCTGTTCTTCGCATTGGCCTTCGGTGTGAGCCAGGGTGTGTTGACCTACTACATTCCTACGCTGTTCCCGCGACGCTGGCGCGGAACGGGTGTAGGAATGAGCTTCAATGCCGGTCGGTTATTGACGATGATCGCGCTCTTCGTAGGCGGTACCTTCCTCATATCCGTCGGTGGATTCAGGAATGCTCTCCAGTTCGGACTTCTTCCGTTCGGTGCAGGTCTCGTCAGCGCCTTTTTCATCCTGCATCGTCAAGGTGCCACATCGGTCGAGCTGGGCAGGCAGGGTGCGTCGTAGGAGTTTGTCCTGCAGGGAACTTCAGCAACGAGTGGATATTCGCAGTCTTTTCAACACAACAGTGACACATGCCACATATTACCGTTGATTCGTCGGTGGTCGGTATCAGAGGATTGTTCCAGTTCCGACCCGAAACCGCGGCACCGATGCTTCGGCTCGCCCAGGCTCTTCTGCACGGGGAAAGCCCTCTTACCAAAGGGGAACGTGAACTGATCGCGACCTTCGTATCGCACGGCAATCGCTGCGTCTTCTGCACGATGAGCCATGCAGCTGCCGCACGCCATCACTGGGGCGAACAGGCCAGCATCGTCGACGACGTCGTCTACAATGGTGTCTACGATGGTCTTTCTCCGAAGATGAAAGCCCTCTTGCCCATCGCGGAAAAGGTTCGTAAGGGTGGTCGTATCGTGACGGACGACGACATCGCGACGGCCAGAGCCATGGGAGCCGTCGACAGGGACATCCATGATACGGTGCTGATCGCAGCGGCGTTCAGCATGTTCAACAGATACGTCGATGGTCTCGGTGCGATCACGCCGACAGATCCCGCTGACTATGTCGAGATGGGACGTCGGATGGCCGTCGAAGGATATGTACGGGAAGCATGATGCCACACATTACCTTCAACACGGACTTTCCCGGTATCACCGGACCTCTCGAATACCGTCTCGATACGGGCGAACCGATTCGCGATCTCACCCAGCGATTGATGCGGGGACCGTCCGATCTGACGGTCGGTGAGCGTGAATTCGTCTCTTCCGTCGTTTCCCACAGGAACGACTGCCAGTTCTGCTCTACGGCACATACGACGGTAACGCGGCGCTACGACGACGTGCAGCCGTTCATCGATCATGTACTCAAGGATGCCAGCCTTCACGTCACCCGGCCGCCTGCTCGACTGGAGGCTCTGCGTGACCTGGGTACGGCCGTCACGACCTTCGACCGCGAGGCGATCGAACGCTCGGTCCAGGCGCTGAAGGAACTGGATATGTCCGACGAAGGCATTCATGATGCCGTCCTCGTATCGGCATTGTTCTGCATGTACAATCGATATGTCGATGGGCTGGCGACGGTCATGCCCCCGTCCATGGAGTATTTCGAAACACTGGCCGACCGACTGACGACGAACGGTTACGTCCGGCCGAAGGGAACGACCGATGGCACACGTTGACGTACCGGAGGGAATGCCGGGCATCCGCGGACTGATGATGGCCTATCCGCAGTTCGCCGTACATATGAACGGTATCGCCAATGCACTGCTGAGGGGAGATGAGGTCCTGACGGCCGCCGAACGGGAAACGATCGCCGTCGTCGCGAGCAGGACGAACGAGTGCATCTACTGCTCTCGGACCCACGCGGCCGTTGCGCGCTGTCATTGGGGAGACGAAGCCGGCGCGGGCGGGATCATGGACCAGATACTCGAAGACTACAGGCAAGCACCGTTGACGCCGATGCTGATGGCGCTATGCGACATCGCCGCTGCCGCGACGCGTCTCGATCGTGCTGCCACCGCAGCGGCGATCGATCATGCACGTTCGCTCGGAGCGAATGATATGGTGATTCACGATACCGTACTCATCGCATCGTCGTTCTGCATGTTCAATCGATATGTCGACGGCATGGAAACCGACATACCGACGGATCCGGAAGTCTATGCCCGTATCGGCAGACAGCGTTCCGTGGAAGGGTATGCCACGCCACCGATATTGACACCGTAAGACTGGGCACACACGTAACACATCCATTATCAATTTTCCGAGGAAGCCATGGGCAATTGTGTCCGTTTGGCCGTGACCGCGTCATTGTTGTTGCTGATTCTGCCGGCATGGCTGTATGCCGATGCCACCATCACGGGTAAGGTCGTGAGCGGTGACGGAGGGGAGCCGGTCGCAGGTATCAGAGTACGTGCGATCGGTATCAACAAGGTCGCCTACACGAATTCGAAAGGCGTATTCAAACTGAACGTTCCTGCCGGTGAGCGGCAGATACAGTTCGGCGGCATCGCCTTCAGCGATACGACGATCACCGTACGCGATCTTAAGGATGGAGAGACGCGCTCCATCGACGTCGGCATGACTCCGCGTTCGACGCTGTTCAACGACGTCATCGTCTACGGCGCATTCAAACGCGCGGAGAAGGTGACGGAAACCCCGGCCGCCGTGACGGCCATGAATACCGACGACATCGTACACGCCGCACGAGGTAACCAGCTCGGCCGTGCACTCGAGGGACTGAACGGTGTGGACGTCACGCAGAACGGTGCCACGGACTTCAACGTGAACACGCGCGGATTCAACAACAGCACCAACCGTCGTCTGCTCGTCCTGGTCGATGGCCGCGACGTCGCCCTGCAACAGATCGGTGCCACGGAATGGAACTCCTTCGCGAGCTCGCTGGATGACTTCAGCCGGATCGAACTGATCCGCGGCCCTGCAGCAGCTCTGTACGGCGCCAATGCATTCAATGGAGTACTGAACCTGACCACGCTTTCCCCGCGCGAAGCCATCGGCACCAGGATCTCCGTCCTCGCCGGTGACTACGCGACCCTCCGTACGGACGTTCGCCATGCCGGTGCATGGGACAAGCTCGCATACAAGATCACGCTCGGTCACTCGCAGAGCAAGAACCTGTCGCGCAATCGTACGGACAGTGCGTCGATCGTCCATGAATATCCGGGACTGTTTCCTGCGGGACTCGAGCAGAACGCGCTCACGGACGATGACCTGAACACGTTCGCAACCTACGGTACGGCGCGTCTCGACTACGATCTGACGCCGACGTCGACGATTCTCGGCGAAGTAGGATATACGCAGTTCGGCAACGAAGTGATGATGGCCGGTGCGGGACGGATCCACGTTCCGAAGTCCGAGAAACCGTTCGCACGTCTGGCCTTCCACGAGACGCACTTCCACGTCCAGGCTGCCTACAATGCACGTCGTACGATCGATACCATGCGTATCCTCGCGGCACCTCCAGGAACGATCATCCTCGACGATTCCTACGATCTCAACCTCGATGCCCAGTATGCGGATACCATCTCGTCGTCGTTGAACTACGTCGTCGGTGGTCAGATCCAGCATATGTCCGTGGGCTCGAAGGGAACGGTCTTCCCGAACGATCCCATCACGGCCAACATCGGCGGTATCTATGGTCAGCTCGAATACAACATCGCACAGCCGCTGTCCGTGATCCTCTCGGCCCGCTACGACAATTCGTCGATCTATCCCCAGCAGTTCTCCCCACGCGCGGCCGTCGTCTTCACGCCGGTCACCGGACATCAGCTCAGGCTCAGTGCCGGACGTTCCTTCCAGCGTGCGAACTTCTCGGAACTGTACCGTCGCTATGGATTCCGTCCGGTCTTCAACGCCCAGGGTGCTCCGGTGAACTTCCGTCCTGTCCAGCAGCGCATCAACGATACGCTGACGGCACTGACAGGAACGCAGCAGAACGTCGATCTGTCGCTCTTCGATCCCAGCGTCACGAATCCCCGCGATCCCCGTGCCATCCAGCCGACGGCCATCGGTATCGGTAATCCCGATCTGAAGGTGGAACAGAACGTCGGTCTGGAACTCGGCTACAAGGGAACGATCAGCAAGCAGTTGTTCGTGACGGTCGACGTCTACTATAACCGGATGCGCGACTTCATCTCGGGCTTCCTTCCGGGTGTGAACGAGAACTACAAGACGTGGTCGTCGTCCTCGTCGCTGTCGCCCGATCTGCAGCAGTACGCACAGCTCGTCGACAGCCTGGTCTATCAGCAGATTTCGCAATTCGACCGTGCGCGGTTCACGACGATGGACGGGAAGCCCATGTTCGTGGTATCGAATACGAACATCGGTCTTGTCGAACAGTACGGTATGGAAATCGCCGCCGAGTACGCTCTGACGCGCGAACTGCATTTCAACGCGAACTACTCGTACTACGGATTCCGTCTCGTCGAAGCGGAAACGCCGAATCCGTTCCTGCCGAAGGGTGATCTGCTGCTGAGCCCGAACACGTCGCCGCACCGCGTCAACGTCGGGGCGTCATACAAGCAGGATGGTCTCTTCGACGTTTCGGTGACGTTCCGTTACGTCGATGGTTTCCCGTGGCTTGCAGGCGACTTCCGCGGATACGTTCCGGCCTATGCCCTCGTCAACGTGAATGCAGGTGTGGAGATCATGCAGGGCCTTCGTGCCGGACTGTACATCTACAACCTTCTCGATCGCAAGCACTACGAGATCTTCGGCGGTACGATCATGCCGCGCCTTGCGAACGTGAGCCTGCAGTATACGCTCTGATGATCGGCCGTCAGGCCGATCCGCGCGGGACGAAGTCCTGCTGATAGTCGGGCACGAAGATCGCCGGATCCGTGAAGCGGCCGTCGAGAATCAGCGTCCGTGCCGCTTTCGCCACGAATCGTGGTGCCAATCTTGTGAGTCCACTGATGGGGGCGTCGATCAATGTCGATGCCCCCGGACCACAGACGAGGTCCGAAGGGGAAATCCGGCCGCGTGCTTCCTCGACCGTGATGAAGTCACTCGGCGAATGGGGTGAGCCGTCGACGGCGAACCGCTGGAAGTAGACGAGATCGCGATGCGAGACGACGGTGGCGACGATGGATGCCGCACCGGCGAATACGGCGACTTCCACCGCTGCCGCAGCGCATGCCGATAACGTAGGAACGGCTACGAGCTTCGGCGAGCCGGTGACGCACAGCCCTTTCACGAACGATGCGCCGATACGCAGGCCGGTGAACGAACCCGGTCCTGCAGAAATGGCGATGACGTCGACGTTGTCGATCGTCCTGTTCGCATGATCCAGGGCCTGTCGAACGCAGGCGGCGAGACGTTCGTCGTGCTGATGCGGACGATAGATGGCGACTTCCGACGCGAGCAGGTCATCGATGACGACGGCTGCACCACACGTCGTTCCCGACGTTTCGATGGCAAGAACGCAGCTCATGCTTCTTCTTCCCCAGTGGCGACCGGTTCCGTCATCACCGCACGCGAGAGCTCGTCGAGGACCGCGATGGCATCGTCACGCCGACCGAGTTGCACTTCGACGAAGAATCGCTTTCCGTTCTGGACGAAGCGTGCGTTCTTCATCGAGGTTATGATCGGAAGAAGGCGGGGGAATGCCTCTTCATAGTAGCGTGTGTCGCTGTCGGGCGGCATTTCGAGCATCAGCCGCGTGCCGCGGAGATTGACGCGGACGAGGCCGATCGGCAATGCCGCGATACGCAGACGGACGGCGAAGAGCAGCTCTTCGGCCGGTTCCGGAAATGCGCCGAAACGGTCGCGCAGTTCTGCGAAGACCGTATCGACTTCCTGATGAGTGTGTGCGTTGTAGAGACGCTTGTATGCTTCGTAACGATCCGTATCGGCCGGAATGTATTCCTTCGGCAGCAGGGCGTCGACGTCGAGTTCGATGGCTACGTCTTCGTTGGCGAAGGAAGGATGGACGTGCTTGCTGCCGGTGAACAGCGCGCTGAACTCGTCGGAACGGAGTTCCGATACGGCTTCGTCGAGGATCTTCTGATACAGTTCGAATCCCATTTCCATGATGAAGCCGCTCTGCTCGCCGCCGAGCAGGTTGCCGGCGCCACGTATCTCGAGGTCGCGCATGGCGAGCTGGAAGCCGCTGCCCAGGTCCGTGTATTCTTCGAGAGCCTGGAGTCTGCGCAGGGCCGTACGCGACAGCGTATGGACGGGAGGAATGACGAGGTAGCAGTATGCCTGGATGTTCGACCGTCCTACGCGTCCGCGCAACTGATACAGTTCCGCGAGACCGAAGTTGTCTGCATTGACGATGATCATCGTATTCGCGTTCGGAATGTCCAGGCCGGACTCGATGATCTTGGTGGCGATCAGGACGTCGTACCTCCGTTCGAGGAAGCCTTCCATCACATTCTCGAGTTCTTCGGTCTCCATCTGTCCGTGAGCGATGCATACCTTCAGCGATGGGACGAGCATGTTGATGCGTATCATCAGCTTGTCCATGTCGCCGATACGGTCGGTCACGACGAAGGCCTGGCCGCCGCGCTCCAGTTCGCGAAGCAGGGCTTCGCGCAGGATGTCGTCCTCCCATTGCAGAATCTCCGTCTTGATAGGCAGACGGTTCCGCGGAGGCGTTTCGATGACGCTGAGGTCGCGCGCTCCCATGAGCGAGAAGTTGAGCGTGCGCGGGATGGGCGTCGCCGTCAGCGTCAGCGTATCGATGGAAGCCCGTAACGAACGGAGCTTTTCCTTGGCCGCCACACCGAAGCGATGCTCTTCGTCGATGATCAGCAAGCCGAGATTCTTGAAGATGACGTCCTTGCTCAGCAAGCGATGCGTACCGACGACAATATCGACCTTGCCCTTGCCGAGGCGTTCAAGAACTTCCTTCTGCTCCGTACGCGTCCTGAATCTGGAGAGCACTTCGATCGCCACCGGATAGCGATGGAGGCGGTCGGTGAAGGTCACGTAGTGCTGCTGGGCGAGGATGGTTGTGGGTACGAGGACTGCTACCTGCTTGCCGGCCTGCGCTGCCTTGAATGCCGCACGGATGGCGACTTCCGTCTTGCCGAAGCCCACATCGCCGCATACCAGCCGGTCCATCGGCGACGACTGTTCCATGTCGAGCTTGACTTCGGCCGTGGCACGCGACTGGTCGGGAGTGTCCTCGTACTGGAAGGACGCTTCGAACTCCTTCTGCCATACGGTGTCCACGGGGAAGGCGAAGCCCGGTTGCGACTTCCGCTGCGCATACAGCTTGATGAGGTCGCGGGCGATATCCTTGATCTTCTTCTTCGCCTTCGACTTCTTCCGTTCCCATTCCGCCGAGCCGAGCTTGCTCAGCTTCGGAACGGCTCCTTCTTCCGAAGCATACTTGCTGAGTTTATGGACGTAGTTGAGATGGACGTAGAGAACATCCTCACCGGCGAAGGCCAGCTTGACGCATTCCTGCGTACTGCCGTTGATGACGATGGCTTCCAGACCTTCGAACCGCCCGATGCCCTTGTCGGCATGGACCACATAATCGCCTCGATGCATCGATTGCAGCTCGCGGATCGAGATGCCTCCTTCGTTGCGCTTCGTGCGCCGTTGCGCGCGCTGGCGTCCGAAGACCTGATGCTCGGTGAAACACACGAGGTGTTCGTCCTCCCATATGAAGCCGGCACTGAGCGCTGCGCTCACGAACCACATGGAATCGATGGTGCGGTGATAGGCCAGGGCGATGTCGGGATAGTCGAGTTCGAGCTGGTCGGCCACGTTGTCGCACAGCTCCCGGATCCGCCGCGCGTTATTGGCGCCGTCGGCTCCGAGAAAGACGGAGTGATGTCGTATGAGCTGGGTGCCGCATGACTTCAGGAGTTGTTCGATGGAGGCGGAGAAGACGGGTTGTGCAGTGGTCTGGACCTGATGATCGACGTCGCCGAGCGGATTGATCAGGAGCCTCGACCAATTCTCGAATCGTGTCGTGTCGAAGGTTTCGTCGAGACGATGAAGATCGCCTGCGATCGCTTCCGGACCATCGAGCACCATGAGGGCATCGGTGGGAACGTGATCGAGTAAGGACGACGTCAGGGCCGTGTCGTCCTCGTGGAAGACCTTGCCCAGGAAGGTCACGGTATCGTGCTCGCGGATGGAACGCTGGGACATGGGTTCGAACTCGCGGATCGACTCGACCGTATCGCCCCAGAATTCCAGACGCAGGGGATTGTCCCAGCCACCGGGGAAGATGTCGATGATGCCACCCCGGATGGCCATGTCGCCGGGCTTGGACACGTAGTCCTGCCGCTCGAATCCGTTGACGGCCAGATCCATGACGAAGGCGTCGTATGGAAGAGTATCGCCCTTGGTGACATGCACCGTCGAACCGCCGAGATCGACGCTCGACGGTAGAGCCAGTGCGAGGGCTGGAGCCGAGGCTACGAGGACGAAGCGTGGACGTTCCTTCAACCGGGAGAGCGCATCGACCTGATCGTGGTGCAGCGTCGCCGACGATCCCAGCACGCTGGCTCTGGAGGCCGAGCGTACGGAGCCGACCGAGTCGGCGCCGATCAGGATGCCGAGATCGTGCTGGAGCTCGTCACAGCTCTGATCGTCGGGTGTGATGACGACGACGGGAAGGTCACCGAGCCCCCACAGGGCCGCCACCAGCACGGCCCGCGACGAACCGGTCAGCGTCTTGATACTGAACGTGGAGCGGGGTACCGAGAGAGTATCGGCCGTACGCAGTACGGCGGCCGAATGCTTCAGTGCGTCGAGAAGTCTGGAATAGTCCGAACGTATGGCGTGCACGATGCTGGAATCGACGGTGATGTAAGAACCGCAAAAGTACGGACGGAGGCGGTTGCAGCTACCGGCACGGAAACCTTGTGACCGGTCCGTATGTCACAGGAATGTTACGAAAGTCATTACAGGACCGTAACTTGCACCGCAATACCCGAGGTCAGGATCATGTTCCGCATCAAGTATCTTCTGGGCAGTATGGTGACCATCTTCAGTCTGGTCTACTTCCTGTTCGGTGGTGTCGGCTGGTATATGGGTGACGCCTCTTATCAGGACATTCTGACGTGCTTCGTCCTGGCGTCGCTACATCTCGCCGGCGGGTCATGGCTTTTGCTATCGAGCCTTCGCGATTATCGTGCCGAGCGGGAACGACTGGAAACGGTCATCCGCTATCTCATTTCCTCGAATGGTGGACGTGTTCCTGTACAGGATCTTGCCCGCGTCGCCGAGATCAACGAGGACGACGCACGGGACTACCTCGAGAAGCGCTCGAAGTCCGAGGCCAGCTTCGTTTCGATGGGTCGTAACGGTCACGATACCTATTATTTCGGGCAGAACTATCGCGAGAACTGAGGCGTGACGCCATAGCTCACGTTCCGTATGCGGTGGATGGTCCTTCGTTCGGACTTCAGTTCTTCTTCTGATGCTTCAGTCGTTCCAGTTGCGATTCGCGGCGTACGGAATCGTAGTAGTGACGCATCATCTCCTGACGCTGCATCCTCCGCTCGTAACGCTCGCACATGCCTCCATTCATGATCAGGATCATGACGACGACGATGAAGACGGCCGTCAGGACGGGAATGACGTAACGATTCTGCGGACGCTCGGATGACATCTAGGCCTCCGGCGTCCTGAATGCGATGGCCGACCATTCGCTTTCGTCGAGACGTTCGACTTCGGTGCAGCCGGCATCGGTGAAGGCTGCGCGTATTTCGTCCGCATCGTACTTGAGGATTCCGGAGACGAGGATGATGCCGCCCGGTTTGACTGCCTTCGTGAAGGCCGCTGCATAGGGGATGACGAGATGGCGATACAGATTGGCTGCGATACCGTCGACCGATGGAAGTTCCACCTCCTGCAGTTCCTTCTGTTCGAGCAGGATGCCTTCCACGACGTCGTTGCGTTCGATGTTCTCCTGCGAGTTCAGGACCGACCATTCGTTGTTGTCGAAGGCATAGACCCACGACGCACCGAGCTTGCGTGCGAGGATGGCGAGTACTCCGGTGCCCGTTCCAACGTCGATCCAGCGATCCGCGGGTACGACGTAGCGCTCCATCAGTAGGCACATCATGCGTGTCGTGGCATGATGTCCGGTTCCGAAGGACATCTTCGGCGTGATGACGAGCTTCAGCGGGGCATCGTATTCGTCGGCTCTCCATTCGGGCACGATGACGATCCGTTCGTTGACGACGACGGGATCGACCGTCTTCTCCCATTCCGCATTCCAGTTCTGGTCCTCCTCCGTGCCTACCTTGAGAATCGCGGCCTTGACGCCGATCTCTGCACATTCTTCGAGGATGGATTCACGATAGTGATCCTGCCAGTCGTTCTGTTCGAAACAGACCGTCAGCTCGTCCATCCCTTCCTCGATGCCGACGATGGGGTAGGTCGAGAGGATTCCCGACATGAGATCGAATTGTTCTTCGGGTAGTGCGATGGAGAGCAGGACGTAACGCGTCATATGGTCTTCGAACGTTGATTCGTTGAACGATGCTGGTCGAACGATGACGCGATGCCGGGGCATCGCGCGGATCACTTCGCAAATTTAGCTTTCAGATCGTCCATGCTGAACGACTGTGCTTCGGACTTCCTCTTCGGTGAGGGCGAATGACCACCCTTCTTCTTCATGGTGAGGCTGATCCGCTTGAGCTTGACGTCGACGTCCACGACGCGGACCTTCACGACCTGCCCCACCGAAACGACGTCCTTCGGGTCCTTGACGAACCGGTCGGCAAGCTGGGAAACATGGACGAGGCCGTCCTGATGTACGCCGATATCGACGAAGGCTCCGAAGTTGGCCACGTTGGTGACGACGCCTTCGAGTTCCATGTCGGGCTTCAGATCGGTGATCTCCTTCACGCCTTCCTGGAAGGTCGCATACCGGAATTGGGCGCGGGGATCGCGTCCCGGTTTCTCCAGCTCGGCAATGACGTCGCGCAAGGTCGGCAGACCGACGGAGTCGTTGACGTACTTGCTGATGTCGACGGAGCGGATACGGTCGGGTACCTTGGTGATCTCGCTCAGCGGAACACCGAGATCTTTCGCCACGACTTCCACGATGGGATAGCGCTCGGGGTGGACCGCCGAGTTGTCGAGCGGATTGCTGCCGTTACGGATGCGCAGGAAGCCTGCGGACTGTTCGAAGGTCTTGGGACCGAACTTCGGTACCTTCAGGAGCGTTTCCCTGCTGGCGAACGGACCGTTCTGGTTGCGGTATTCGACGATGTTGCGTGCGAGCGTCGGCGTGATGCCCGATACGTAGCCGAGCAGCTCCTTCGAGGCCGTGTTGAGATCCACACCCACGTAGTTCACACAGGATTCGACGGTCTCTTCGAGGTTCTTCTTGAGGAGGCGCTGATCGACGTCGTGCTGGTATTGACCTACGCCGATGCTTTTCGGATCGATCTTCACCAGCTCGGCCAGGGGATCCTGCAGGCGCCGCGCGATGCTGATCGCACCGCGGATCGTGACGTCGAGGTCGGGGAATTCCTCTCCCGCCGTCTCCGATGCGGAGTAGACCGAAGCCCCCGCTTCGCTGACCATGACGAACGTCGGCTTCGCTTCTTCGGATGTCAGCGTCTCGAGGGATTCCGCCACGAACTGTTCCGTTTCGCGTCCGGCCGTGCCGTTGCCGATGGCGATGAGTTCGATGTTGTGTCTGCGGATCATGTCGCGCAGGACCATCGTGGCCTTCTGGCGTTGATCCGCCGAGCCAGCCGTGGGATAGACGGTGGCGTGTTCGACGAAACGGGACGTGGCATCGACGACGGCGAACTTGCATCCCGTTCGGAAGCCGGGGTCGATGCCGAGCGTGGGCTTCATGCCTGCCGGAGCCGACAGCAGAAGGTTGCGCAGGTTGGTCTCGAACGTGCGGATGGAATCGGCATCGGCGTTCTGCTTCTTCTCGAACCGTACTTCGCCGATCAGCGTGAACTTCATGAGCCGGTCGTAGGCATCCTTGACCACCGTGCGCTTGAAGTCGGCCACGGCACCGGAGGTACGGCGGACGACCTTTTCGCGGAGGTAGGAGAGCACGCCGTCTTCCTCGATCTCCATGAAGAGGGAGAGCACTTCTTCTGCCTCGCCACGACGCAGGGCGAGCATGGTATGGGCGGCGATGGACGATACGGGGGCACGGAAGTCACGATACATCTCGAACTTCGTACTACCTTCGGGAATCTCCGCCTTGATGCGAGAAACGAAGGTACCGTCACGCAACATCATCGCGCGGACGGTCTGGCGGAGGTCTGCCTGTTCGGCGATGTTCTCGGCGATGATGTCGGCTGCACCCTGCAGGGCGGCCTTGGCATCGGGCACTTCCTTGGTCGGGTCCACGAACGGTGCGGCGAGGGCGAGCAGGTCGACGTCGGCCGCATCGGGACTATCGTATTCCTCGATACCGATGGCCAGAGGTTCGAGCCCGCGCTCGCGCGCGATCGTCGCCCGCGTCCGGCGTTTCGGACGATAGGGGAGGTACAGATCCTCCAGTTCCGTCTTCTGTGTACAGCCGACGATACGGCGTTCGAGCTCGTCGGTGAGCTTGCCCTGCTCCTTGATGGAAGCCAGGATCGTCTGCTTGCGATCTTCCAGTTCGGTAAGATATTCGTGCCGTTCCTTCAATGTTCGCAGGGTAACATCGTCCATCTCCCCCGTGCGTTCCTTGCGGTAGCGGGCGATGAACGGAATGGTGGCACCGTCGTCGAGAAGTGCGAGTACGTTCTGCACCTGCCAGTGTTGTAGGTTCAGTTCTCCGGCAAGCAGGGCATTGATGTCAAGCATTGATAATCGGCACGATCGTTGTGGAAGCGGTGTAGTTTTGTGGAGCGCGAATCTATGAGGTTGGAATGACAGACGACATACGTTTTCAGGCGTTGGGGATAAAACTTGTCGTGATGGATGTCGACGGTACCCTTACCGACGGTGCCATGTATTTTTCGGCGATAGGCGAGGAATTGAAACGTTTTTCGACGAGGGACGGTATGGGAGTGACCCTGCTGCACAGGGCCGGTATCCGTACCGCCATCATTACCAGCGAGCGGTCGGAGATCGTCGTCCGGAGGGCCGACAAGCTCAGGATATCCGAGGTCATTCTCGGGTCTCACGACAAGACGACGGCGCTGAACGAACTGGCCTCGCGCTGCTCGGTGGCCTTGAACGACATTGCGTATATTGGCGACGACATCAACGACCTGCATGCGATGCAGCTCTGCGGCCTTTCGGCCTGCCCGTCCGATGCCGTCCAGGCCATCCGGCACGTGGCCACGTATACGTGTCACGCACCCGGCGGCAATGGCGCCGTTCGTGAATTCGCAGAGTTGATACTTACGTCCCAAGGACATCCGGTAACATTGCCGGAACAATGGTGAACACTTCGGAGGCTTCCATGGATTCGAACAACAACTACACCAAGGGCCTGCTCCTTGGTGCCGTCATCGGTGGCGCCGTCGGTGCCGTAGCCGCACTTCTTTTCGCACCGAAGAGTGGACGTGAACTGCGCAGGGATCTGGCGGACAAGGGCGAGGAACTGTACAACAAGGCCGCCGATCTATTCTACAAGGGCGAAGAGGAAACCGAAGACTTCATCAACGAAGGCCGCCTTCGTGCCGAGCGGATCGTCTCGACCGCGCGTGCGCAGGCGGATTCACTGATGTCGAATGCCGAACAGGTTCTCCGCGAAGCGAAGCATCGCGCACAACATCTGAAGGAGTCCGTTCAGGCAGGAGCTTCCAAGGTCGGTGATGCCGCCAAGGCCGGTGCTGAAGCATTCCGTTCCGAGCTGTCCTGATCCATGGATACTTCTCTCGTCATCTTCGGCTGCATCGCGCTCGCAGCTCTGACGGTGCTGTGCATCGCTGGTGCGGTTACGCTTCTCTACGCCCGCAAGCAGCTCGATCGCGTGATCGATACCGTCGAGAAGGCGGCAGGGGACATGTCCGATCTCAAGCGACAACTGGAACCCGTGATCCAGCAGAGTGAAGTGGTGCTGGGTCAGTTGCATTCGACGTTGGAGAATGCCGATTCCCAGCTCGACAAACTCGGACGCGGTGCCGATACCTTCGCCTCGATCGCCGACGACGTCAAGGTGCTGGAAACGAACCTGATGGCGAAGGTGCGCGAACCGCTCGAGGACGTCGCATCGCTGATCGCCGGCGTGGCACGCGGGGCGTCCGTCTTCGCACGGAAACTCGTCGAGAAGAAATAAGCGGAAAACGCATACCATTCGATTTCCATAGGGCCTCCGAACAGGCCCTATTTCTTTTTCAGGACCTTCTCGATATCGACCGAATACCGGGAGATGAGCGTGCGGATGTCGTTATAGTCCGCATCGCTCGACGCTGCGAGCCCTTCCACACTGGCGATGTCCTTCAGGGCCGCCTTGCCTTCCTTCGTGGCCTGGAAGGATGTGAGCGCTTCGATGATGCGCTGCTGCATGTCCACAGGAAAGTCCTTCCGGACGACGACGGGGTCGTTCGGAATGGGATCGGTGAGGGCGATGATCTTGACCTTGTCGTAGACGTCCGGGAACTGGGCGTGGACCTTGGCGCGGGCATCGAGAATCTCTCCCGTATGCTTGTCCGGCGGTGAGTAGAACGTGGCGCCGGCATCGACCTGGCGCTGATAGACCATCATGACGACGACGTCGTGCTTGTTGCCGAACACTTCCTCCTTCGTCCTGATGCCGGCCTTCTGCAGCAGCGCCTTCGGATAGATATAGCCCGACGTCGAGGACGGATCGACGTAGGCGATGCGCTTGCCGCCGAGATCCGTCAACGTGTCGATACCCGAATCCGTCCGGGCGATGATCTGTCCGCGATAGTTCAGCTCTCCGTCACGACGCACGACCTTCATGACGGCATTCGCACCGTACCGCGAATGAGCGAGCAGGTAGGAGAACGTATTCATGATGGCGATGTCCGCCTTGCCCGAACCGAAGGCTTCGACGACGGCGACGAAGTTCGTCGGCACGACGGCCTTGTAATGATATCCTGTGTGGGTTTCGAGGTACTTGACCAGGACGTCCGCGTTCTTCGAAACACGGTCGGCATCGACGGACGGTGTGAGCAGCACCATGATGGGATTCGTCCTGCTGCCCAGCGAACGGTCTTCGAGCAGGGGACGGACGGATAGCCACAAGAGGGCAAGCAGGAGCAGGGGAAGGTAGTAGCGTGCGTAGCGCATCGTCGGTTGCCGTCCGTTCTTTTCTATGCCACGTCGATTTGGTAATTTCGCATCTCTTCGCTTGATCCGTGCAGTGGATATCAGGCGAACCGTCGAAATTACTCCGATTTCCCAACATCGAGGATCCCATGAACATTCACGAGTATCAGGCGAAGGAACTGTTGCGTGCCCATGACGTGCCCGTTCTGTTCGGCAAGGCCGTTCTTACCGCTGCCGACGCTGGTGCCGTTGCCTATAACGACTTCGTTCAACGCGGCATTTCGACCATCGTCGTGAAGGCTCAGATTCATGCCGGCGGACGTGGAAAGGGAACCGTACACGATCCCGTCACGAACGCTCCCATCGAAATCATGGGCAAGCCGTTGCGTGGCGTCACGGTGATCACCGAAGGCAATATCGCCGACAGGGCATATCAGGTCGCCCACGGTCTCCTGAACAACAAGCTCGTCACGATCCAGACCGGTGAAGAAGGAAAGATCGTCCACCGCGTCCTGATCGAAGAAGGCTGCAAGATCGCCCACGAATACTACTGCTCGATCCTGCTCGATCGCCAGACGTCGAAGAACATCATCATGGTGTCGACCGAAGGTGGCGTCGAAATCGAGACGGTCGCCGAAGAAACTCCCGAGAAGATCATCAAGGAATACGTCGATCCCACGACCGGTTTCGAGGGATTCCAGGCTCGCCGCCTTGCATTCGGCCTTGGCCTAAGTGGCAATTCTTTCAAGAGTTTCGTCGCCTTCATTCATAAGCTGTACGCAGCCTATGAAGCACTCGACTGCAGCATGCTCGAGATCAATCCGCTCGTCGCGACGGTCGATGGTGACTTCGTCGCACTCGACGCGAAGGTGGACTTCGACGACAATGCCCTGTACCGTCATCCTGACATCGCGGCCCTGCGCGACATCGAAGAGGAAGATCCGCTCGAAATCGAGGCCGGCAAGTACAACCTGAACTACATCAAGCTCGACGGCAACGTGGGCTGCATGGTGAACGGTGCGGGACTGGCCATGGGTACGATGGACATCATCCAGCTCGCCGGCGGCAAGCCTGCGAACTTCCTGGATGTCGGCGGTGGAGCCAACGTGGAGCGTATCGCCAACGCCTTCCGCATCATGATGAGCGATCCCAACGTCGAAGCCGTGCTCATCAACATCTTCGGCGGCATCGTCCGTTGCGACCGTGTCGCCAACGGTATTCTCCAGGCGCTCAAGCAGGTCGAGGTCAACGTGCCCATGATCGTGCGTCTCGACGGTACGAATGCAGAGGAAGCACGCCAGATCCTGAAGAAGTCCGGACTGAACTTCCTGGTCGCAGCCACGCTCAAGGACGCCGCCGAAAAGGTCACGGAAGCCCTCGGTGTCACGGTCTGATTCTTGGCATCTCGTCAATATAATCTGCATTATGTAAACCAAATGGATCGATTCCATTTCCCCTGTACAACGCAGGAACGACAATGAAAACCAACGAACGTCTGACCAACTCCATCATGGTGCTGATCGCATTGCTGGCCGTGAGCCGTCTGCTGCCGCACTGGCCCAACTTTACGCCCGTGGCGGCCATGGCGCTGTTCGGCGGCGCGGCCATCGCCAACAGATGGCGTGCCTTCCTGATCCCGCTTGCCGCGATGTTGCTGAGCGACATTGCGCTGGGTGCGATCTTCGGCTGGGATTATGCCTTCCATAGTGCCCAACCCTTCGTCTATATGTCCTTCATCCTGACGGTCGCCCTCGGACGCCTGTTCAGGAATGCGAAGCCCTGGCAGACGGTGCTGGGCGGCGGTACGGTAGCTTCCGTACTGTTCTTCCTGATCACGAATGCTGCGGTATGGGCCATGGGCGACTTCTATCCCCATACGATGAGCGGCCTGTTGCTGAGCTACGAAGCCGGTCTGGCCTTCTATCGCGATGGAGGCAACTTCTTCCTGAACAGCCTGTTCGCGACCTATTTCTTCGGCGGCCTGCTCTTCGTGGCGACGTCGCTCGTGGAACGCAGGACGCATGCGGCAGCGAATTGATAGCAGGAACAGCCCTGGTTCTTTCGATCTCGTAATGAATGCAGGCATATGGTATTGCACCATATGCCTGTTTTCTTTTGATGTGAATCCTGCGGTAAATAGGTCAAATCTGTGAACTTTCAATGAATTGCATCAAAATGCTGCAGCGATTCTCCGGATAATTTGTTGCGACAGGCTCGTTCTGGACGGCACATTTCATATCAGACCGCAGTATGTTCGCCCGAGAGGGATATTGCAACGGGTGTTTTCATCACATCAGCGAGGGGTCATCATGACGGCCAGAACAAAGCATTGTCTTCTCATCACCATGCTGATATTGATCGCTTCGGTCAATCTGCTGGCACAGGAAGAGCGGAAGACGTGGTTCGGGGGCAGGTTGAGCGCGGGTGTCGGCATTCTCGGTCATGAGGACAGAGCCCAGACGACGCTGTCGGGCGGACTCGCATGGCAGGCCGGTCTGGTTGCCCTGTTCAACAGCGGTGGTTTCGCATCCATCGGCTTCCAGCCCGAAGTCCTGTACACGGATGAAGTCGTGGACACGAAGATGGACGTAGGTGGAGCGACCGTCAATACGGATATGACGACGAAGTTCTCCAGCATCCGTGTCCCCTTGCTCGTCAAGCTGAGCCTGGGAGATCCCAATACGATCCAGCCCAGCGTATTCATCGGCCCGTTCGCCAACTTCCTGTTGGGTGCGAAGGTCGAGGATAACCGGAGCGGTAGTTCGACGGATCTCGACAGCCTCAATACCGTCGGCTACGGTCTGGCGGTAGGTGCCGATCTGCGCCTGCTCCGCAACCTCATCGTCGATGCCAGATTCTACCTCGGTCTGAGCGAATACATCAAGGACGATCCGCTCAAGCAGAAGTTCAGCAGCGTCATGGTCGGCCTCCACGTCATGTTCAACTGACGGATCATCGGGACGACCCGGACCCGACCGGACATCGCTTGCCGCCGCATCCATCGGCCGCTGTTCCCATGCCGGGAACGGCGGAAGACCGGAGGGATGCTACTTCTTATACGACCGTTTCCCATGTAGGGAAACGGTTTTTTTTTAAGCCTGATCTTCCATCCCTGAAACCCGGTATTTGGACCAATATCCCCTGTACATAGGATATGTCTTCTACGGCAAAAGCAAGATGTTTGCTCCCGAACGATACGGCGAAAAAACGGTATTAGTGCGTATGGGATCGTATCGATAACGTGTTCCGGAAATTCCCCTACGCATCCTCTCGACCGTCGGCGACAGATGGATTTTTACTTGCGGGGAACAAAAGTCACTACGTAGAAGTACGCAAACCTATAGTAGTGCCTCATTCTCCCAGAATACACAGTTTCAACCACCACAGTGAAGGGGTGCGTATGCCAAACGTGGTTCGGTGGTACCTCGCCTACCTTCTTGTGCTCAACGCCATGAGCGTTTGCGCGCAAGAACTCAAACGCTCGGTATTGTCTTCGGCCGGGCAATCATACAACACAGGAGCCGTGCAGGGATCCTGGACGTTCGGTCAGATAGAGTCGACGGGCTTCAGAACGGGCGACCACAGGCTGACGCTCGGATTTCAGCAGGCATATCGAGAACCTGTTCAACTGCTTCGACTGGCGGTCGACGATGCCGTGACGACCGTCGGAGGCGGCTTCCTTCTTCGCGTACGCATGCTCGATCCCCACCCGCGATATCTCGGTACGGCGTCACGAATATCCATCACCGCATCATGGAATGCGACGATGCTATCGGCACGCAGCGTGGCGACCGCAGGCGGTACGATCGATGCTAGGGAACTGGTCGACAGGCGACGCTTCGTCACCTTCAGTGTTCCCCTGTCGGCCACCGGTGCAGGCGACCTCGTCGCGGAGCTGGCGATGGCGGCAGGGCTCGGTGACGACAGCGTCACGACGGTGAACGTCGAAGCGGTGGAGGTCGACGGCAAGGTCGTTCCGTTCGTCGCACAGAACGCCGTCGTACGTATGGAAGGCATCTGCTATCAAGGCGGGCCACGACTGGTGGATCCCCTGCGTTCCGCGCAGATCATCCGTATCGGCCCCCAGCCTGCATCGACGACGGTACGCATAGAGCTCGACGTACGTAGTGCCATCGAGGATCTTCTGATCCGTGCCTACGCGACCTCCGGAACACAACAGGTGCATAACCTCGCCCATGTGAAATCGGTCGGCGTCGGAATGCAGACCATCGTCTGTGACGTATCGGACATTCCGTCCGGTGTTCACGCCTTGATCCTGACGACCGATGGACGCGATCAACTAGTAATGATATCGGTGCTGCGATGAACATCTCGACCATACGCCGTATCGGCATCATCATCGCAGTGTCGGCTTCGCTCACGACGTATGCCCTCGGTCAGAACGCAGCGTCGTTCAACGAAGACACACGACCACAGGAGTCGCAACCGGGTACCACCTACGACACCACGCTCCACACCTATGCGGCCCGCACGAGACTATCGGCGACGTTCGACGTAGGGATGGGATTCCACAATGCCTCGTTCCAGGCCTTGCCCGAAGCGCCATCATGCTGTTCGGGATACAGCTCGGAAAACGGATCGTGGCTCGGCGGTGCGCTCGGCATGGAACGCAGGATCGACGGTGCGTGGTGGGCAGGTGTCGACGTAGGAGTCACGGGAACGTCCGTGCTCTTCACCTCGAACCAGTCCACGACCTTCATCATCGACGACGAGCCGACGCCGGGAAGTTTCCGCTTCGAACAGAAGGTGAACCTCACCTATCTCACCATCATGCCGAAGGCGGTGGTCGACATCGTCGGTCCATTCCGCGGTATGATCGGTATCGGTCCGGCGATCACCATCGGTACGCATCAGACACAGAAGGAAACGATCACGGAGCCGACCAGCGGCGTGATCTTCACATCCGGATCGTCGACGCGTAATGCGTCCGACGGTAGCATCGCATCGGCCGAAAGTCTTCGATGGCTGGCATCGATCGGCGTGAGTGCGCAGTTCCATATCGATCGGGATCATGTATGGTCGCTTCAGCCGCAAATCGGCTGGACGGCGATGCTGGGCAGACCGATCGACGTCGACAAATGGTTCCTGCACACGGCGCGCTTCAGTCTTTCCCTTCTCTGGGCCTTCGACAAGGCACCATACAGAACATCATCTCCACTCTTCTCATGGTAAGGCGTATGAAACGACACCAGATACTTCAGCGCTCCGCCTGGCTGGTATGGCTGGTCATGATCTTCATGACCACATGGGAAGCACGATCGCAGGGCGTCCCGGAGGCCGTCAACTTCCAGGGCGTGGCCCGTGCAGCCGACGGGTCCCATCTTGCCTCGACGCATGTGCTTCTCCGCCTGTCCATTACACAGAGCGGTACTCTCGTCTATGCCGAGCGGCACGAGACGGAAACCGACGATCTCGGCCACTTCAACCTGGCCTTCGGAACGGGTCGCGTCGAAAGCGGAACGTTCACGAGCATTCCGTGGGGCTCCGGTGAACTCACGCTTCGCATCGAAATCGGTGTGAAGGACGGACCACTGGGACTCATGGGAGAACAGCGCATCCTGAGCGTACCCTACAGCATCTATGCACGTGCATCGATGTATGCGGATACGGCCGGTACCGCGAAGGACTTCTCTTCCACCCTGCCCCCTTCGAAGGGCGGTACGGGATCATCCGACATGCCCGTCGCCGGAGGTGTCGTCTATGGTGACGGGACACGCTACCGGACGACGGAACGCGGCGCAGCCGGACAGATACTTACAGCATCCGAAGACATCACTCCGCGATGGCGTTCACTGCTGGACATCGTCGATGACGCCACGCTCGATAGCCTCGCGGCGAGACTGGCTCCCCGCCTCGGCAGGGATACGGCCTTCATCAAGTCCGTCATCACGAATACCATCGCGACGAAGATCATACGCGATATCGTCGGCGAGATGCTCGTCGATACGGATACGATCGCCTACGAGACCATCCGGGACAGGCTGCTGGTCGATACGAAGCTTCGCCAGACGATCGAACAGATCGTGGATGCGAAGGTGAGCACGTCGGCATGGAGCCTTCGCGGCAATGCCGGAATCGATCCGGCCACGCAGTATCTCGGTACGAGCGATGCACAACCTCTCGTCGTCCGCACCTCCGGCCAGGAGCGCATGCGCATTCTCGCCAACGGACGTATCGGCATCGGTACCGATACGCCGACGGAGACACTGACGATCCGCGGATCGCTCGGAATACAAGGACCTCTCATGCTGAATGGATCATCGGGTAGTGCTGGTGGCATTCTGATGAGCAACGGAGCGAATCAGAGTCCGGAGTGGATTCCGGTCGGACAACCGGGCCAGGTACTCACGATGAACGGATCCGGTCGTCCCGTATGGTCGGCACCCGGCTCCGGTCCTGCCGCGTCTCCGATCGCCGGCACCGTCGCCCTGCTCGCCGGACAGACCCTGGTGACGGTCAACAACGCAGCCATCACTCCGGCATCCGTTATCACGATCACGATGCGGGACCTCAACGATTCGGGGTTCGTCTTCGCACAGATCGTTTCCCAGCAAGCAGGCAGCTTCAACGTTCGGCTGTCGGCACCCGTTCCGGTAACGGCCAACGCCTCTCTGCATTACATCGCCGTGACGCCGTGACCGCGATCATCCAGTAGTTAGTTACGGACATTTATTTACCTCGGAGACAGAAATGAAATCGACAGTACTTCTTCGCGCCGCCATCGCCATCGTCGTGGTCATGTTCCTCGCCTCTTCGTCCACGTTCGCCCAACGGCTCATCCGTGGATCGGGGATAGAACTCGACGATCAAGGCATTGGACCGGCGTTGAATACCATACAACTGCTGACGCCGTCGAGCTCATCGCTTACGTCATCGTATACCCTGACGCTGCCGACGGGACTTCCGGCTGCGGGTGCGAATGGTCTGCTTCGTTCCAACTCGTCCGGCCAGTTGTCATGGATGACGGTATCGACGGCCGATAACGGTTCTATTCTTACGGTCGTAGGTGGGGATATCGTCGCTACGAATCCGACATCACTGACCACGCTCTGGTCCACCGGCGGCAATACGGGATTGACGGCAGGATCGACGAACTTCTTCGGTACGCGCGATAATGTCGGCCTCAACTTCATCACGAACGGTACGGGCAATGTCCGTATGTCGATCGAAGCCGACGGTTCCGTTCGCGTCTATCATTCGCTCGAACTCGCTGGCGGGAACACTCCCCTTCTCCTGAACGGTTCGGCCGGTACGGCAGGGTACGTGCTCACGAGCAACGGTGCCGGTCTGACGCCGACGTGGCAGGATCCCGCTTCCGGTCCGTTCTGGGCGGTCGGCGGCAACACCGCTCCCGCAAGCACGCTCCTCGGCAACAATGCCGTGAACGGCGACCTCGACCTCGTCGCCGGTGGTGTGGCACGGTTGAACATCGACGGTGCCACCGGTGCCGTGACGTTCAACAATGGCCTGCGTCTGTCCGATGGTGGTACGCACAACGCCACGATCAACCCCGCGACGCTTGCCGCCGATCACAACTATCGTCTGCCTAACATCGGTGCCACGTCCACGACGGGTGATGTCGCGGTCGCAAGCGGTCAGGGTACGGCCGGTTCCGTACTCGTATCCCAGGGCGCCAACGCTCCGGCGCAATGGCAAACGGTTCCCGCAATGTCGATGGTTCGCGGTATCGCCGATCCCGTCGACGGTTCCTTCCAGATCACGGTTTCTCCCGGCGTGGCTCTTTCGGCAACGTCGACGATCATGATCACGCACGTATCGTCCATCGGTGGTGGAGCCTTCGTCTCGACCATCACGCCGGGCACGGCAGGCGTCGCTTCCTTTACGGTCACACTGCCCGGTGCTGCCGACGCAAGCGATATCATCCATTGGATGGTTATCCCCTAACAAGAACATCGAGGAGTTCTGATCATGAAGAAGGAATGGTCCTTGCGTGGACGTGCAGGCTGGATAATGTGCTTCACCATCGTCATCGCGATGGTACAGGTGCACGACGTTCGTAGCCAGACCACGACACAGAGAATGACGAGATTGACTCTGGTTGAACAGAACGCTCCGTTCGGGACGGTATCCCTGATAGCTCCGGCAGGTGCCGGATCGTATCAACTCACCATGCCCGCCTCCGCACCGGGTCAGGGCAGCCTGCTCTATCTCAGCAACGGCAGCGGCCAGCTTGCATGGACGACGGCGCCGTCAGCGAATCAGGTGTTGACGACGAACGGTTCGGGGCAACCGACATGGGTGGCCAACTCCACGTTCCTCGGCAACACATGGTCCATCACCGGCAACACCGGCATGGATACGTCGACGCAGTACATCGGTACAACGGATGCACTGCCCATCATCGTTCGCACGAACGGCACGGAGCGTATGCGTGTGCGAGAGAACGGTAACGTCGGTATCGGTACGACGGGTAACGCAGTTACCGAGCGCCTGACGGTATCGGGTGGTAATCTGCTTCTCGCCAATACCGGTACGCGCGCCGAATTGCGTCTCATGGAAGCGTCGGCGAACGGGACCAACTTCGTCGGCCTTCGTGCACCGTCGGCGATGGCTTCCGACATCACGTATACGATGCCGTCGGGGTCACCCACATCGGGCACCTATCTCAAGGGTGGTTCGACGACGGCGACGGATCTCGAATGGTCGGACCTCGGTATTCCTCGTGTCGTCGTCAAAGGTGCCAACGAGGCTCTGGTGAGTACGCTGATCATCGGACAGGGAATCCAGGACGACGACAACCTCGTCATTCCCGTTTCCGCGAATGCCGTCTATGTCTTCGATATGTTCATCGCCACGAGCAAGACGGCGGTACTCGCCCTCGGTGACATCGCCATCCAGTTCGATGGTCCCGCTGGCACCACCGGTACCTTCGGCTACGTCAGCTCCGCTGCAGCTCTCAATCAGGGCGTGGTCCAGGCTCTCGGTATCGCCACGCCCGGAATCAGTGTAGCGGCGCTGGGTGGGGGCAATATCACATCCATCTACGTCAAGGGAATCATCCGCACTGGCGCCAATGCGGGGAACATCCAGTTCCGCTGGGGTATGGCCGGTATCGGACTCATCAACACACTGACCGTCTACCAGGACTCGTACATGCAACTCACGCGGATCCAGTAGGAAGGCCGTACTCTACCCTATCGATATGGAAAAGGGGCATCTCCTGCGAGATGCCCCTTCGTCGTTTTCATATGTTCGGATCGGATCCCACGGCGCGCGAGCACCGCCGCATGGGCCATCGAATCAGGCCAGCCCCGCGATACCCGTCACCGTCGTGTACTTGAGTACGTGCTTCTTCTCGGGATGCTGGCGTGCATAGATGACGTTGCATGCCACGGCCGCTTCGTGGAAGCCGCAGAGGATGAGCTTGAGCTTGTTGGGATATTCGTTGATGTCTCCGACGGCGTAGATACCGGGAACCGACGTTTCGTACGTCGTGGGTTCTACCGTAACGGCGTGCTTGTCCAGCGCGAGTCCCCAGTCGGCGATAGGACCGAGCTTGGGAGACAGGCCGAAGAGCGGGATGAAGTGATCCATGTCAACGCGCTCGATACGGCCGTCGTTGTGGGTAAGGCCCACTTCCTTCAGCGAACCGTTACCGCCGAGTTCCGTTACCTGCGCATCGGTGATCATCGTGATGCGTCCCGCGTCGGCCAGGGCCTGGGCTTTGGCAACGCTGTCGGGAGCGGCACGGAAGGACTGGCTGCGGTGGACCAGCGTCACCTCGCGTGCGATGTCGGCCAGGACGATGGTCCAGTCCAGCGCCGAGTCTCCTCCGCCACCGACGATGACGCGTTTGTCGCGATAGAATTCCGGATCGCGGATGACGTATTCCACGCCATGGTCTTCGAAGTCGCCGATGTTGGCGATAGCAGGCTTGCGTGGCTCGAAGCAGCCGAGGCCGCCGGCGAGGATGATGGTATGTCCTTCGATCACCACGCCACGATGGGTCGTGACGCGGAACCGGCCATCGTCGAGCTTCTCCATCGACTCCGCACGTTCGCCGAGCGAGAACGTCGGATGGAACGGTGCGATCTGCTTCATGAGGTTATCGATGAGATCGCCTGCCAGGACGGACGGATGTCCGGGAATGTCGTAGATCGGCTTCTTGGGATAGATCTCCGCACACTGTCCTCCGGGAACGCCCAGATAGTCGATGAGATGGCAATGCATCTTCAGCAGACCGGCTTCGAAGACGGTGAAGAGTCCGCACGGGCCCGCACCGATGATGATGATGTCCGTCGTGATGGGTTGTGTTGTCGACATGATGGTACGCTTACGTTGATGTCAAGACTTCAAAGATACGGCATTGACGGTGTCGGGAGCGTGCGGACGCTACCGTTCGCTGGTCGGCTCCACCCTTCCCCTGCCCATCATGTCGCGCATGGAGAGTCCCCCACGCATTTCGATGACGAGGCAGATGCCGCCCGACAGCAGGGCCGTACCGTAGTTGACGAGCCATGCCAGCACTCCGAAGGCCAGGCCTTCTTCCGGCGAAGCGCCATAGATACGCATGAGGGCCGCCTGGGCGAAGGATTGATAGATGCCGAGCGCTCCCGGCGTAGGTGCGATCGTGACGCCGATGGCGATGACGACGAGGACGATGGCCCCGTCCACGAAGGAGAAGGCCGGGTATGACCGTATGGGTAGGGCGAGCCATACGAACCACATGGGGAGGATGTAGAGCACCCATACTCCCGCGCTTTCGATGGCCAGACGGAACCACAGCGATGGCGTCGTGATCACGGAGAGTCCTGCACGGACGGATCCGAGCATGGACGACATGGCATCCGCCGTACGTGCATGGAAACGACGTACGGTGGCGTCGATCATGGCAGGGCCGGCCGACGTGAAGACCACGATGCCGATGAGGACGAGCAGGACGATCAACGGCAGGACGAGGCTTCCGAACAGCATCGTCGGACTGAAGTTCGGAATGGCGGCCGTGACCTTGTCGTGCTCGATACCAAGCACGAGGACGATTCCGATCAGCAGGGCGATGACGTCGAGGACGCGTTCCACGATGACGCTGCTGATGCTCGTCGCGAGAGGAATCCCTTCGCGCCTCGAATACACGAAGGGGCGTATCAGCTCGCCCGAACGAGGGATGATCGTGTTCGCGGCATAGCCGATCATGACGGCGTTGAATGCCGTCCACAACCCTGTGTCGGGATGGACGGGCTGCAGCAGCGTCTGCCATCGCCGCGCACGGACGAGGTGCGAGAGCAGGACGCATGGAATGCAGGCGAGCGTCCACCATGGGTCGGCCTGCGAGAGAATACGTGCCATGACGCCCAGATCGGCGATGCTGGCCACATACCACAAGGCCATACCGACGATGATGATACCGATGCTCAGACGCAGGCTATTGCTCCGGGCCATCAGTTGCCTTTCGACGATGTACGACGACGTCCCACCGTCATGCCCTGCTCTTCGAAGAAGGCCTTGAGCGCGGCACCGGTATGCGATCCCGTCGTACCGGCTACCTGCTTTGGTGTACCCGTGGCGACGATCCTGCCGCCCTGGTCACCACCATCCGGGCCGAGGTCGATGATCCAGTCCGCATGAGCCATGACGTGAACGTTGTGTTCGATGATGACGAGCGAATGCCCACGTTCGACGAGCCTGTCGAATGCCGTCAGGAGTGCTGCAACGTCGTGGACGTGCAGTCCGGTCGTGGGCTCGTCGAAGATGAAGAGGATCGGTCCGTCCGATTGCGAGTCGAGCTGCGCCGCGAGCTTGATACGCTGGGCCTCGCCGCCGGATAGGTGCGTGGAGGGCTGACCGAGTCTGATATATCCGAGGCCGACCTGTTGAAGGATGCGGAGCTTGTTTACGACCTTGGGCACGCTGTCGAAATGCTCGCATGCTTCGTCGACCGTCATGGCCAGCACGTCGACGATGGACTTGCCACGGTACAGGATATGCTGGGCATCGCGTTTGTAGCGCGAGCCGCCGCAGGCTTCGCACGGTAGTTCGATGTCGGGCAGGAACTGCATTTCGATCGTGACCTGACCTTCGCCTTCACAGACGTCGCATCGCCCACCGGCCACGTTGAAGGAGAAGTAGCCGGCCTTCCATCCCATCTGTTTCGCACCTTGCGTACTCGCGAAGACGTCGCGGATGTGGTCGAAGACCTTCGTGTAGGTTGCGGGCGTGGAGCGCGAGGAGCGGCCGATGGGGGTCTGGTCGATCATCTCGACGGCGGTGATGTTGTCGATGCCATCGATACGTTCACAGGTTCCGACTTCACCGGTATATCCGCCGAGCGTACGCTGGATGCCGCCGTAGAGCACGTCATGGACGAGGGAGCTCTTGCCGGATCCCGACACCCCCGTCACCACCGTCATGCAGCCGAGCGGGATATGGACGTCGTCGCCCTTGAGATTGTGGTGGACCGGGCGCAGCAGTGCGATCTCCTTGCCGTTGCCACGACGGTACGATGTCTTGACCGATACGGACCGGCGTCCCGTCAGGTAGTCCGCCGTCAGTGACTCTCCCCCTTCGATCATGTCGGGCAGCGATCCGCTGTAGACCACGTCGCCACCGAACTCTCCCGCAGCGGGACCGATGTCGATGACGTGATCGGCGGTGCGTATGACGTCGAGGTCGTGTTCGACGATGACGACGCTGTTGCCGAGCCCGCGCAGTCGTTGCAGGATGGACAGCAGACGATGCGTATCACGGGGGTGGAGGCCGATGCTCGGCTCGTCCAGTACGTAGAGCGTGCCGACGAGGGCCGATCCGAGGGACGTGGCGAGATTGATGCGCTGGGATTCACCGCCCGACAGCGTGTGGGACAGACGATCCAGTGTAAGGTATTCCAGGCCGATGTCGACGAGAAGGGTCAGACGACGCCGTATCTCCAGAAGGATCTGGCCCACGATCTGTTCTTCGTGATCCGTGAGATCGAGCCTGTTGAAATGATCGCGTGCTTCGAGAAGTGTCAGGTTGACGACATGTGGAATATTCTTTCCACCTACGAAGACCTGCCGTGCGGCCGTACGCAAGCGGGAGCCATGGCACGAATGGCAGCGCGTGTATCCGCGATAGCGGCTGAGCATGACGCGGTAGTGGGTCTTGTAGGACTTCTCCTCCAGCATGCGGAAGAAGCCTTCGACGCCGATGTAGTCGCCGAAGCCCTTCATCAGCAGTTCCATCTGTTCGGGCGTGAAGGACAGCACGGGCTTGTCGATGGGGATGCCCTTCGACGGCGCTTCCTTCAGCAGGACGCGAAGATGGGAGCCGAAGGTCTCGCCACGGAAGGGATGGATGGCTCCCCTCTTGATGCTCAGACTCTTGTCGGGAAAGACGAGATGCTCGTCGATACCCACGCTGCGGCCGAAGCCCTGACACGTCGGGCATGCGCCGAAGGGATTGTTGAAGGAGAACAGCCGTGGTTCGGGTTCGATGTACTGCGTCTGGGTGCGCGCGCTTTCGAAGCGCGACGAGAAGAATCTGTCCTCGCCCGTCGCGAGGTTGCGGATGATGACACGGCCGTTGCCCGCATCGAAGGCCGTTTCCAGGGAGTCCGTCACACGGCTCCGTGTTTCCTCGTCATTGCGGATGATGATGCGGTCGACAAGGACCTTCAACGACGATGGATCCTTGGGCAGGGCCGTCAGATCACCGATCTCCACAAGGTCGGTACCATCGTCCATCACGAGGCGCGAGAAGCCACGTGCCGTGAGGCCGTCGCGGACGTCTTCGACCGAGGCCTGGTCCAGCGTCGGAACGTACATGATGTAGAGCCGCGTGCCGTCGGCGAGCGAGAAGAGTTCATCGGCCACGGACTGGGGCGAGTCCTTGCGTATCACTTCGCCCGTGTCCTTGTCGATCACCGTACCGATGCGGCCGTAGAGCAGACGCAGGTAGTCGTAGATCTCCGTCGTCGTACCGACGGTCGAGCGGGGATTCTTCGAGAACGTCTGCTGTTCGATGGCCACGGCCGGTGGCAGGCCGCCGATCGAGTCGACGTCCGGCTTGTTCATACGGTCCAGGAACTGCCGTGCATAGGCGCTCAGGGATTCGACGAAGCGCCGTTGTCCTTCGGCATAGAGGGTATCGAAGGCAAGGGAGGACTTGCCCGATCCGGACACACCCGTAATGACGGTCAAGGCGTTTCGGGGAATGTCGACCGATACGTTCCTGAGGTTGTTGACGCGGGCACCACGGACGGAAATGAGGCGTGCGGATTCGGAGGATTTAGCCATAGAAAGCAAAATTACGGTACGGATCGACACGTATGACGACGTCCGGCGAAGGATTCATGTATGTGACGGGATTTCCGTCGGTTACATCCATTCCTTACTGGCACGGCGCTTGCTTTGTGTTGATAACATGTGTAATTTTGTGTTCTTGTGTCAATCCCTTCCAGCTGGAGACAATCATGTCGCGTCGTTGTGAACTCACGGGTACTGGCGTTATGTACGGCAACAATGTGTCGCACGCCAATAACAAGACCCGTCGTCGGTTCCTGCCCAATCTGCAGAAGAAGCGTATCTGGGTTCCTGAAGAAGGTCGCTGGGTAACCGTAAAGGCTACCGCAAGCGCTCTCAAGACCCTCGACAAGGTCGGTTACACGGCCATGAAGAAGCGTCTGCAGAAGTAATTCCCGTCGGGAAAAAGCATGAAAAGGTCGCCGTCGGCGGCCTTTTTTCGTTCTCTGTCGCATATTACGGGCTGTTCAACGTCTTACGGAATCATGAAACGAACAGCGATAAGCACGATCGTCGTGATCGGCGGTATGATCTGTGGTGCCCAGTCCGGGCGGGCGTATGTCGTGGAGGACGATTCCCTTTCCCGTGTCCGGAAGGCTCGTGAATACTTCATTAACGGTACCGCGCTGCAACTTCAGGGAGACAAGCACGCGGAGGCCATCCTGGAATTCCAGCAGGCGCTCCGTTACGATAGTGCCAGCGTCACGCTGAACGCCATGGCACGCAGCTTCCTGGAACTGCACAAGGTGGAACTCGCCCGCGAGGCTGCGGAAGCATCGACGAGGCGTTCACCGCGGCAACCGGAAGGCTGGGAACTGCTGGCCGAAATCCTGATCTCCGAAGGTCGCTACGACGAGGCGATCGAAGCCTACGAACGGATCCAGGGTCTGGAACCCACACGACGTCAGTTATATACGCTCGGCAGGCTGTACGAACCTCGTGATCCCGACCGGGCTATCGCAGTGTTCGAACGTCTCATGAAGATGGAGCCGGATCTCGGAGTACTCCGGCGTCTGGCCGAACTGTATCAGCGTACCAAGCAGAACAACGGCCTGATCAGCGCCCTCGAACGCGCCCAGGGGATGGCCCCGGCGTCTGCCGACATCGCATCCGATCTCGTACGGACCTATCTTCAGGCAGGCAAGGTCGATGCCGCCGCAGACCTGCTCCGATCCTGGGCCACGAAGGATCAGGATCTCGAATCCCGTGCGGGAGTATGGTTGAGCGGATATGGCGTCTTCCTTTCCGATTCGCTCCTCACCCTGCTCAATGCCGATACCGTTATCGGTCTGCTCGATACGGGCAGCCAGCGATTCGCACAGGTATGGCCCGTTATGGTGGCGGGCGGCGCCGTCGCGCTGCGGATCCAGGACACTGCTCGTGCCTCAGCGCAATTCCGTCAGGCCGTGGTTCACGGCAAGGGGGACGCCGAAGTGCCGTTGCAGATCGCCATGACCTATCTCACGCTCGCCCAATGGCAGCAGGCGTACGACATTCTCGCCCAGGGCGTGGGCCTGCATCCGCAGGATGCCCGCTTCCCCTTCTTCATGGCTTCGGCTTGCATGCAGATGGACAAGGATTCACTCGCCCTGCTTCTCTATCGCAGGACGGTAACGATCGAGCCGGGTTATACCGATGCATGGATACAGATGGGATTGCTGTTCGATATGGCCGGCAAACCCGATTCGTCCGACATCGTCTATGAAAAGGCCCTGGAGCTCGAGCCCGACAATCATCTCGCCAACAACAACTACGCATACTCTCTGGCCGTACGCGGCCGCGATCTCGAACGCGCCCGCCTGATGTCATGGCGTGCGGTTCAACAGTATCCCGCGAATCCTTCCTACCTCGATACCTACGCCTGGGTATTGTATCAGAGCGGTGATTACGACAGGGCTCGGACGTATATCGAGCGCGCCATCGTGCGTGGTGGCAATGCGACGCATTACGAACACCTGGGCGACATCCTGGAACGTCTCGGCCTGCTCGATGAAGCCGTGCGTGCATGGGAAACCGCACTCGAGAAGGATCCCGGACGCGATTCGATCCAACGCAAGCTCTCCAGGTACAGATAACTACAGGTAACGCATCATGATCACATCGACCGATCAATCCGACTACGAAATCCTCATCCGCCGTCGTGGCGAGAACGACTATGCCTCCTACTGTCCGCAGCTCGCCCACATGATCAAGGGTACTGCGCACGAAGAGGTCGAGGAGGCGATGAAGGCCTACGTGCTCGCATATATCGAACGCGTGAAGAGCGAACAAGCTACGTCGGCGAACTGACGCCATGCAGCAAGCCCTCGCCCGATGGTGGGTACGCATTCTCCTGACACTGCTCGCGGTGGCGGCCCTCGTCTCCATCATGGCAGTGCTTCCTACAGCCTGGATGGGCTCAACGGTCGGTCCACTCGTCTTCTATGCACCGCTCACCTTTCTCATGATCGGCATCGAGAAGATGCGGAAAGGTGGTACGGCGGCATGTGCGGGTCTCCCCTTGCGCCAGACCATCGGCAGAGAATTGCTATCGGGCACGTCGATCGCCATGCTCATGCTCACTGTCGTTGCCGTGGTGGCATGGTTCCTCGGAGCTACCTGGACGACGGTGGGTACCGGAGCCTTCCCCTTCATCATGTTCATGATCGCCGCTGCCGGTGAGGAGATACTCTTCCGGGGAACGATCTTCCAGGCACTGGAAGAACGCTTCGGCAGTATCGCAGCGGTATCGACGACGTCGCTGCTGTTCGGTGTCGCACATCTGTCGAACGACGGGGCCGATCTTCTCGCCGTCGTCAACGTGAGTCTTGCCGGCATCCTTCTCGGCACGATGGCTTCCGTGACTCGTTCGTTGTGGCCCGGTATCGCCTTCCATATCGTATGGAACGTACTCGTCGCACTCTGCTTCGGTGCCGTAAGTGGAAATGGCGTCGATGGTGCCATCGTCACGATGGACGTGTCGCATGTCGCGCCATCGTTGCAATGGCTCGTGACGGGAACCTTTGGAATAGAGCATGGTCTTGTGACGACGTTGCTTCTCGCGATCGCGACATGGATCGTGGCACGACGCTTGCCCTGGAATCCCTATGTTGCCGCAGCGCGTGCACGACGCCGTTTCGCCGAACAGGCCGTGACGATCGAACAACAATCACCATCGACTACATGAAGCCATCTTCCCGGATACTGGTCTGTCTTCTCGCCGTCGTCGCACTGTCCGTACCACGCGTCTCGGCACAGTGGATGTTCATGAAGTCGGATGGCGATACCCTCCTGCAGCAGGGCATCCAGTACATCTACAACGTACAGTTCGACAAGGCCATCGCGAAGTTCAAGGAAGTCAAGAGTCTCTATCCCGATCACCCTGCGGGTTACTTCCTCGATGCGATGGTCGAATGGTGGCGTCTGAATATCAACAGACGCACCAGGGAATACGATGCCGCCTTCCTTCAGAAGATCGAAACGGTACTGAACGTCTGCGACAAACAACTCGAGAACGATCCGAAGAACATCACCGGGCTCTTCTTCAAGGGAGGTGCACTCGGATTCCGTGCGCGGTTCCATGCCGTGCGTGAAAGCATGATCAATGCCGCCAACGATGGCAAGGAAGCGTTCGACATTCTCATGGAATGCAAGAAGATCGCACCGGGTAATCACGACATCATGCTCGGTACGGGCATCTACAACTACTTCGCCGTCGCGTTGCCGGAGAAGTATCCCCTGCTCAAGCCCGTCATGGTCTTCTTCCCCGGAGGCGACAAGTTCCTCGGCATCCTGCAACTGCAGGCAGCGGCCCGCAAGGCGCGTTACGCCTACGTCGAAGCCGAGGTCGTGCTCTTCCAGGTCTATTACGATTTCGAAAAGGATCCTCGCAAGGCGATGGAATATGCCGGCGAGCTGTTCCGTCGCTATCCCGACAATCCATACTTCCATAAAGCATACGGACGTTGTGCCGTACAGCTCGGTCCCATCGACAGTATGGAAGTCGTATGGCGCGACGTGCTGAACCGTTTCTTCGACAAGCGGTTCGGTTATGATAATCTCACCGCGCGCGAGGCTTTGTATTATATTGGCCTTGCCAGAATGCGTAAAAACGATTATGAAATGGCGCTGAAATATTTGTATAAGTGCGATGAAGCCTGTCGAGCTCTCGACGAGGATCCTTCGGGCTTCATGATCAAGACGAATCTGCTGATTGGCCAGATCTACGACCTCCAGGGAAAACGTGATCTCGCCGTCAAGCAGTACGACAAGGTTCTTGCCTGGTCCGACAACAACGGTTCCCATGCCGAAGCACAGCGATACAGGCAGCAGCCGTATCGGTGATGCAGGAACCGATGCCGCATCTCGAGTGTAGAAGCGAGCGAAGCATGGTTTGATCTTTGTACAATTGCGAGGAAGGGGCCTATATGATGTCCAAACGTACGCTGTGGCGAACTCTTGCAGCATTGATGATCGCAATAGCCTTCACGGGAAGCGCGAATGCCCAAAGCCAGGCCGGACGTGCCGGATTCGGCTTCAGTGCTGGCGGAGCCAAGTACTTCGGGGAGTTTTCGGATAACTCATGGTGGCTCGGGGGAGATATCTTCTTCCGGTACAATGCACTGGACTGGTTGTCCTTCCAGGCACAGTTCAGCTACGCCAATCCCCGGTATCGTATCGACGTCGACAATGCGCTCGGCAAGTACACCGACTACTTCGGTCTGCGTTCCGACGGAAGCCCGAAGGTTCCCGGTGATCGCTACCCCAACGGTACGTTGATCTCCGACGACGGCGAGGAACGCCGGAACAATACGCGCATCTTCTCCTATGAAGTTCTGGCTGCCATCAATCTGCTGCCGGGAGAGAAATTCAATCCGTTTATCTTCGGCGGTATAGGCCTGATGTCCTATCAGGTCCGCCCCGGTCTCTCCGGCGGTGCCGGCCTCGGCAGGGATCCGATCAACGGCGAAGTGAAGGTCGGCGTCCTCCCCGGCCAGGCTGCCGGACTCTACAAGACGGACGGTCTGAACGGTGGCGTCGTCTTCCCTGTCGGTCTCGGCTTCGAGCTCTACCTGACGGACGATCTGGTGTTCAACGGTCGCGGTACCTTCCGCTTCACGACGACGCAGTATCTGGACGACTACAATCCGGGTAGCATGAAGGCCTACGATCCCACGACGAATCAGTATTCGAATGTCACCCTTCCCGAACCTGCCGGTGTGTCGAAGGGCGGCAACGATGCCTTCTTCACGGTCGGTCTCGGCTTCACCTACTACGTCTTCGGCAATGCAGACTACGACGGCGACGGCATCACCAACAGTCAGGAACGTCAACTCGGTACGGACGAGAACAATCCCGATACCGACGGCGACGGTCTTCCCGACGGATACGAATACATGGGATCGAGGAAGGTCCCGACCGGCTTCACGAGAGAGCAGATCGACGCCCTTCCCGAGACGAACATCCGCACCAATCCCCTCAAGCAGGACACGGACGAGGACGGTCTGAACGACCGCGAGGAATTCCTCGTGCACAAGACCAATCCTGCCAGCGCCGATACCGATGGTGACGGCCTCAAGGACAACGAGGAGATCGCCCGCAAGACCAATCCGAACAATCCGGACACGGACGGCGATGGCCTGACGGACGGTGACGAAGCCAATACCTACAAGACGGATCCCCTGGCGGCCGATACCGATCAGGACGGCCTCGCCGATGGTGACGAAGTCAAGAAGTACAACACCAGTCCCACCAACGCCGATACCGACAAGGATGGCCTGAAGGATGGCGACGAAGTCAACACCTACAAGACCAATCCCGCCAAGGACGATTCGGACAACGACGGTCTGACGGATGGTGATGAAGTGCTGCGCTACAAGACCGATCCGAACAACCCGGATACGGATGCCGACGGTCTCAACGATGGTGACGAGGTCAAGACCTACAAGTCCAATCCCCTCAAGACCGATACCGACGGCGACGGTCTGACGGACGGCGATGAAGTCAACAAGTACAAGACCAATCCCGTCGCCGACGATTCCGACATCGATGGCCTCAAGGACGGAGACGAAGTCAACACGTACCAGACGGATCCGGCCAACAAGGACACGGATGGCGACGGTCTGACGGACGGCGATGAAGTCAACACCTACAGGACCAATCCCAAGAACGTCGACTCCGATAACGACGCCCTGAAGGATGGCGACGAGGTGAATACCTACAAGACCAATCCTGCCATGGCCGATACGGATGGCGATACGCTGACGGACGGTGACGAGGTGAACCGCACGAAGACCAATCCTCTCGATCCGGATACGGACCGCGACGGATTCAAGGATGCCGTGGACAAGTGCCCGCTCATCGCCGGCGTCGCTCCTGATGGTTGCCCGCCGAAGCCCAAGCCGAACACGGTGACGAACTTCCCTGGAGTGCTCTTCATCGTGAACACGGACAACTTCGATATGACCGCGCCCGGCACGATGGAAAGCCTCAACAAGATCAAGGCTCTCGTCGATCAATGCGACGGTATCACGGTCGAAATCGAAGGTCATGCCTCCAGTGAAGGCCAGGCCACGCGTAATCAGGAACTGTCCGAAATGCGCGCCGCTGCCGTCAAGAACTGGCTGATCAACCAGGGCGTCAAGGCCGAGAAGATCGTCCGTACCGTGGGCTACGGCTCGACCCGCCCGTTCATCCCCGAACCCAAGAAGGGCAAGAAGGATGTGATCGAGGCAGCACGCAAGCAGAACCGCCGTATCGCGGTACGCGTCATCGACACATGTAAGTAATCGACGTCGGCCCAGGCCGACGCATCCACAGGACGGGGCAATCGGTATCGACACGGTCATTCGTGTCCGTACTGATTGCCCCGTTCCTTGTTCGTACTTTTGCCCCTCAACGCAGATAGCTACAGGAACAGGCGAATGACGATCGACATCTCCGTATGGACCGAACTGGCCAGGAAGGAACTCAAGGACCGTCCTCTCGAATCCCTGACGACGACGTCCGCCGAGGGGATTCCGATTCGGCCGCTCTATACGTCGGCCGATCTCGAGGCGATCGGCTTCGAGGAAACGCTTCCGGGCATCTTCCCCTTCGTGCGTGGTCCGTATGCAAGCATGTTCACCAACCGTCCATGGACGATCCGCCAGTATGCCGGGTTCTCCACGGCCGAAGAATCGAACCGGTTCTATCGCAAGGCCCTGGCCGCCGGGCAGAAGGGGCTTTCCGTGGCCTTCGACCTGGCGACGCATCGCGGCTACGACAGTGATCATCCCCGTGTCGAGGGCGACGTGGGCAAGGCCGGTGTGGCCATCGACTCCGTCGAGGACATGAAGATCCTCTTCGATGGTATCCCGCTCGACGTCATGAGCGTTTCCATGACGATGAACGGAGCAGTCATTCCCATCCTCGCCATGTATATCGTGGCGGCCGAAGAGCAAGGTGTGAGTCAGGACAAACTGAGCGGTACCATCCAGAACGACATCCTGAAGGAGTTCATGGTCCGCAACACCTATATCTACCCTCCCGAGCCGTCCATGCGGCTGGTCGCCGACATCATCGAGCATACCAGCCGTCATATGCCCCGCTTCAACTCGATTTCCATCAGCGGCTACCACATGCACGAGGCCGGAGCGACGGCTGTGCAGGAGCTCGCCTACACCATCGCCGACGGGCTCGAATACGTCCGCACGGCGATGTCGAGCGGCATGGAGGTGGATACCTTCGCTCCCCGTCTGTCCTTCTTCTTCGCTATCGGCATGAACTTCTTCATGGAGATCGCCAAGCTGCGCGCTGCACGACAGTTGTGGGCGACGGCCATGCGGCAGTTCACGCCGAAGCGGGATACGTCGCTGATGTTGCGTACGCACTGCCAGACGTCGGGTTGGTCCCTCGCCGCACAGGATCCGTACAACAACGTCATCCGGACGACGATCGAAGCGATGGCAGCCGTCCTGGGCGGTACGCAATCGCTGCATACCAATTCCTTCGACGAGGCCCTGGGACTGCCCACGGACATGTCGGCACGGATCGCCCGGAACACCCAGCTCATCATCGCCGAAGAATCGCAGGTCACCAGGGTCGTGGATCCGCTCGGTGGCTCCTACTATATCGAATCGCTCACGTCGTCGCTCGTCAAGGAGGCCGCGGCTATCATCGCCGAAGTCGAAGGCTTCGGCGGGATGACGAAGGCCATCCAGGCAGGCATTCCGAAGATGCGGATCGAGGAATCCGCTGCCCGCAGGCAGGCCCTGATAGACCAGGGCAAGGAAGTCATCGTGGGGGTCAATAAATACCGCCCTACGGACGAAGCGGACATCGACGTGCTCGACATCGACAACACGGCCGTGCGTGCGTCGCAGATCCAACGTCTGAAGAAGATCCGCGCGGAGCGGAACGATGCGGAGGTTCGGCGTCTGCTCTCCGTACTCGAGGAAGCTGCCCGCACCGGTACGGGTAACATGCTGGCCCTGGCCATCGACTGTGCCCGTGCACGTGCCACCGTCGGCGAGATCAGCGAGGCAATGGCGAAGGTATTCTCACGATACGAGGCACATTCCGTGGCCATCGAAGGTGTCTATGGAGCGCAGTATGCGAACGATCCCGACTTTGCCGCCGTTCGTGCGGATGTGGAAGAGTTCGCGCGGCAGTATGGCAGGAGGCCCCGGATCCTGGTAGCGAAGCTCGGGCAGGACGGACACGACCGTGGAGCCAAGGTCATCGCCACGTCCTTCGCCGACATCGGCTTCGACGTCGATATCGGCCCCCTGTTCAGCACGCCGGCCGAGGCTGCACGCCAGGCATCGGACAATGACGTCCACGTCGTCGGGGTGTCGAGTCAGGCTGCAGGACACAAAACGCTGATACCACAGCTTCTGGCTGCGCTCAAGGACGAAGGTGCGGAGGATATCATCGTCGTGGCGGGTGGAATCATTCCGCCGAAGGATTACGGCGACATGTACGCTATGGGGGTGAAGGCCGTATTCGGTCCCGGCACCAATATCATCCAGGCTGCCCGTGAAGTGCTAAAGCAAATAAGACTTGCTATCAAATAGGGATATTCTCGTATTTTGGTGGTGGCAAAAATAAAATCTCCTCAGTAACTACGTCGGCCTCTCTTCCGATCGTCGCTCCTGAGGAGATGAAAGGTCAGTGCGTACCAGTCGTGGGCATACGATCTGATATCGACACTGATTGTGAATTCATTTTCCCGCCGTGAAAAGAGACGGGTCAGAACTCAAACAGCATGGGCATATGCAGGGATTTGCGTGGCTTTGAAACCACAGCTACGCTCAAGGAGCGTAACGACTTCCTTGCGACGGTTCATATCGGCTTTCGGCATGAGGAAAACGTCGAAGCGAACCTTATCGCGGCTGCCGGCGAGATCCGTCCATGAGCCAAAACGTTCATCCAGTGCAAGCTGGCGAACTGTAGGAACTGCATCCACTTCGAAGGCATCGATGACCGAATACTGGCCGTTGTCTTCGCGTTTGAGGACTCCAACGATGCCCGGTACATCGTAAGCTCGCCAGTGTTCGAGGCTTACGGGGGCCATGAAGTGCATGCAGTTTTGAACCGGCATTGATAGTAGCATTGTTGTTCTCCTGACGAATCGTCTGTCGACCTGGCTGTTAGTTTTCTTCGCCGCGGTCAATGATGTACGGGAGGTGTCTGTTCGTGTCTTCCATGGTAAACTCAGAATTGGGGTTTGACATTCGTTCGAGGTCTTGGCAAGGATTCTGAGCTAACCTTAGTCTTCGGTGCGATCGATACCGCCGCGGAGCTTGTCCAGTTCGGCAGGGTTGGCAGCGTAGTACTCGAACACGGCCGTATTGGTCTGATACTGCTGCATCATGGCTGTTTGCATCGCCTGCTGCTGCTGATAATACGTGTACGGAACCGGTTCGCCTGCCGGAGGCTGAGGCGATGTCAGAAGACCGAAGTACATCAGGATTGCGCAGATCAGATCCATGGTCGTGCCCTATCTAGTAGTGTTGCTGTTTGCCCGTTTCGAATTTGTTATTGTAAGCGGCGCTTTTGTTTCCTCGGCGCGTCTTACAGGGACAAATTTCGGGGGTTCGAGAGGCGATACCACTTACAGAAATCGACCATTTGTTACATTAACCCTATCCGGGGATGCTTGGAAGCAGAAAGTGCGCTTTCCGAGCATTTTTCGAACCGCCTGAGGCTACTCTCCGCAGAAAAAGGGACCCGAACGTGGATATTTTGCGTGAAATACTGCGAGTTGTTACATCCAAATCGGACACCAGGAAGACCTTTCCTGAGCTCCATGACGACAATTCAGAGAATCTACTTACGGCAAAGTACATACGCGGCGTGCTTGACAACCAGTATGAAACGGACGATCAAGCCGCGAAGGATCTCTATGGATCCGGAAGGATCGACCAAAGATACAGAACATTGAAGTCTAGACTACAGGAGCGGCTGCTCCATTCCCTGCTCTTCCTGCAGGTCAAGCAGCCGGAGCATTCCGAGATCCTTTCCTACTATTACAAGTGCACTCGTAACCTTATTGCTGCACAGACACTTATGAGGTTCGCGTCGAGAAAGGCCAGCACCTACGTCGCCGAGCGGACACTCGTCGTCGCGCAAAAATACCAGTTTACGGATCTGTGTCTCCAGCTCGTCGCATTGCTCCGCGAATCGGCCGGAATCCGGTTCAGCCGCAAGGAATTCCTGCATTACAATCAGTTGCTCAAGGAATACCTGGAAATCCTCGAAGCGGAGTATGCCAGCGAGGAGGGCCTGGACTATGTCGTCATCGAATCCAAGATCGCCAGCCGAAAGAAGAGCTATCTGCTCGACCTCAGCAAGGGCTACATGGACAGGATCGATGCCAGTGTGGCGAAGCATGCGTCGCACAAGCTCATCCTGAACAAGTACCGTATGGCCGTCAACGTCTCGGAAATCAGCGGCGAGCACGAGCGTTCCATCGAGATCTGCAACGAGGCTCTGGAATATCTCTTCTCCAATCCCCACCTCATCCAGAAGGCACGGATCGGCGAGTTCACCAGTACGAAGATGTTCAGTTGCGTCTATCTCCGGAGGTTCCGCGACGCCCTCGACGTGGCCGACACATGTATCAACAGCTTCATCGAGGCGGGAACGAACTGGTACGTGGCCCTGGACGTATCCTTCGTCTCGGCCATCAACTGCGGCGAGTACGACATCGCCCTGGACTACTACTGGAAAGCCGTCTCGCACAAACGCTTCGCGCTGCAGCCGGAACATACGCGTGAGCGATGGGTCGTCTACGGCGCCTATCTCAACCTTGCCGAACGTCTCGGCCTGTTCCGCTTCAAGGAAGAGTCGCAGCGCACCACGTTCCGTCTTTCGACCTTCATGAACTCGGTACCGGTCTTCTCCAAGGAAAAGAAGATCGAGAACATCCTCATCCTCATCTCGCACACGGCCTTCCTCATCATCGACAATGCCTACGACTCTGCGGAGCGTCGTCTGGAATACCTCAGGGTCTATACGACGCGGTATCTGCGCGAGAAGGAATACATGCGGACGCGACTCTTCCTGCGCCTTATCGCCTCCTTCCCCCGCCTCAGCTTCGACGCGAAGGCCATCGCTTCGGCCAATGCGAAGCTCGCCAAGCTTCTCGAGGAGTCCAGCGCCGAGCCTATGCCATCGGAAACGAACGAGCTCATTCCCTACGAAGTGTTGTACAAGCAGTTGTTGCGTGTGCTGGAGCAGAACTCGCAGGAAGTATGAGAACGGCCGTCGGCGCCTGGATCGCTTTGCAGTTTCGGCCATTGACCATTATCGATTGCGAAACGGCGTTCATCCCTATATCATACCTGTGCGATTACCCATACACTTTCGGCATTTTTGACACCGTATGCCTCGTGACCATGGCGTTTCAGGGGCTATGCGCTATCGATCGTATATCCTGAATACTCCTGTCGTCTATGATCCCAGATTCCCTGTCGTCCGATCCCATCATCGGTGCCGGTATCGACATCGGTACGAATACGATGCTCATGGTCATCGGAAGGATGGATGGAAACGATCTTGTCGTTATGCGTGACGAGCACTCGATCGCACGTCTCGGTGAAGGTGTCGATGCCACCGGAACGATTTCGGAGGCCGCCGTCGTACGCGGATGTGACATTCTCGGACGCTATGCCGCCATCATCAGGGACATGGGCGTTTCCCGGGTCCGGGCCGTCGCTACCAGTGCGATGCGGGATGCCACCAATGCGACGGAGGTCCGGCATCGGCTGGAACAGGCTCTGGGATGGCCGATCGACGTGATCGACGGCGAGGAGGAAGCAGGACTGACGTTCATCGGAACGGTCGGTACCGATGATCGTCCTGCCACGGTGATCGATATCGGCGGTGGCAGTACCGAGTTCGTGAAAGGTACGGGAGGTGTCGTCAGTGCATCACGAAGCATCGACATCGGTGCCGTACGGTGTACCGAACGGTATCTGGGCACGTTGCCGGCCGACCGCGATGCCATCCTGAAGGCACGCGGAGAAATCCGTACAATGATTTCGGACATCGTCACGTTGATAGGCGATGCGGGGCGACTCGTCGGAGTGGCCGGGACGCCGACGTCCCTGGCTGCCGTAGACCAGGGGCTGGCATCGTTCGATGCGTCCCGTATCGACGGTTACGTTCTGACTGCTGTCCGTGTCCACGATCGTGCCGAAGAGCTGCTGAGATATACCCTCGACGAGGTCCGTGCGCTGCCGGGTGTGCATCCACAGCGGGCCGACATCCTTCCTGCAGGAGCGTTACTGCTCGACGAAGCCATGTCGGTGCTCGGCGCCGACAGCGTGACGGTCAGTACGCGTGGACTCCGATATGGGGTTCTCCTGTCGATGCTCCGACAACCTTCATCATAGAGGTTCCATGCGATTCCCTTCCCTGGCCGACATGACGGTACGCGCGGGTGAAACGCTCCGCCGATTCCCCGAACCCCTGGTCGTGGCGCTGTTGTCGACCATCATGGGGCTGGCCGGTTTATGGTCCGGATCCTATCCGACGACCTTCCCGTACTGGACGGAGAACGACTACGTCCTGAACACGGCCTGCGGTATCATCCTCTTCACCATGATTCTGTCACTGGTACTCATCCGGGAGTCGGGCAGGATATCGCGGCGAACGGAAGGTCTTTCATACCTGGTGGCCATCGGCCTGGTCATGGCGATACGGGCCTCCATAGATCTGTCGCGCTCCGGACGAATCATCATCCTCGTCTTTCTCGCGCTCGCACACCTGCAGGTGGCCCTGTGCGGTATGCTCCATACGGGGCGTACGGGATTCTGGGCCTACAACAAGGCATTGTTCCTTCGGATATGTTCCGGCGCCCTGTTCACCGGTGTCCTGACGATCGGTCTCGAACTGGCCGTCGTCGCGGGTGAGGTTCTGTTCGACATGCACATCGATAACGAGATCTATCCGTCGATCTTCATCGTCATGTTCGGCATCGTCCATACGTGGTTCTTCCTCGCCGGTATACCGGCGACTCCTGCCCGTGACAAGGCGACCATCGAGGTCAAGGACGTGCCCCGGGGCCTGCGCATCTTCTCGCAGTTCGTCCTGCTTCCGCTGGTCGTCGTCTTCTCCGCGATACTCTATGCATACGTCGTCAAGGTTCTGTTCGTATCGGGCATGCATGGATCGGTGTCGGCCTTCATCCTTCTGCTGACCGGTTGCGGTGTACTGGCCTGGCTGTTCACCGCTCCCTTGCATGGATCGCCGGAGTATCGATGGGTACGCTCCTACGTACGCATTCTGGGTATCCTTCTGATTCCGCTGACGGTGGTGCTGTGGGTTGCCGTCCTGCAGCGCATCGCCGACTACGGCATGACGGAGCCGAGGTACGTCGTCATGGCCCTGGCCGCATGCTGTACGGTCATCGCGCCGTATCTGGCATTCGTGCGTAATCCCGATATCCGCATCGTTCCCCTGTCGCTCTTCGTGGCCGGACTCGTCACCGTAGCAGGACCTATCGGGGCCCGTACTGTTTCCTGGAACGATCAGACATCGCGTGCTGAGACGGTCCTTCGTGAGCATGCGATGACGAACGGGCGGTTCGACAGGAACAAGGCCTTGGCCATGCCGGACAGTCTCAAGCGGATCGTCGCAAATACCGTGGACTACGTGTACGACTATTCCGATACGACACGCATCACGTCCTGGTTCTCCGATATCGGAGCTCCGTCGATGTCGGACACGACCCTGTCCTACTCTCACGGAGATCTCTATGCCTATCGGCTTGGTGTCATCACGGGTGAACAGCATCCGCGTTCCCGTTACGAAAGCGTGGTCCTGGAAGCGGACGTGATGGCACTGGCACGTGTTCCGGACGGTAGTGCCATACCGTTCGTCTTCGACTTCGACGCGGAAGCCAAGGTCAGGGATACCATGCAGGTGGGGATCGGCAACGATCGATACGTCCTCTACCTCGCATCGCATGGCATCGCCGTTCGCAGACAGGGCTCCGAAGATGTCGCCCTCGTCGATGTCGGACCGTTGATGGGTTCCCGTGGCACTCATCAGGGCGAGGTACCGTTGTCCAGTCTTGCTGCCGAGGGGAAGGCCTCCACCTTCTTGGTGACGATGCTGTTCACCAGGGTGACGGCTTCGCGGGCGATGAGAGACAGCACTCTTGCCAGCATGTCGGGATCGGGTGTCATCTACATACGTCAAAAGTGACTGGCCGAATGGACGACGAATGGTAATTTTGCCACGTCATGCACCGTCATGACGGGACCATGGTGATGACCCGGCCGTGTATTTCGGCCGTATTCCCGTTCAGAATCAGGTAGTTGCGTACGTTTACGGATGTTTCCTCAGCCGAAAACGCCGGAACTTTGCGGTTCTCTCGGAGACCTCAATCGACATCGGTACGAAGGGTAGACATATGGGAATGGGGGCGTGGAAGTTGACCCTGATGGGGGTCGTGTCGGCATTGACCATGATCGGCACCTCCAATGGACAGACCGGAAGCTCGCCGGATCATACACTTACGCTGAAGTACCATATCGGTGTGGGCGACGTCTATTCCTATCGTATCATCATCGACCAGAATGTCGTCAACAACCGCGCGGCACGACTCCATACGCGATTCGACATGAACGTCATCGATAGCGACGATAATTCGGATCCGATCTGCCGCCTCCACGTCCTTGCCGATACGAGCAAGTTCGAGGGTGATGTATCAGGAGCGAAGACGACGTACGTCGTGGCTGGTAATCGTCTCTTCACGGAAGCCGGTATGTTCGAATCGATCATCGATGCCATGGGGCGGATGATTTCGGGCAGGTCCATCCTCGAAGAACGTGACAAGGGCATGGAGACGAGTGCAGGTAACGAGCTCAACCGGATGACGGTTTCGTCGAGAGATGCTGCCGAACTGAACATGGTGGTCAAGCCTACGATTCCCTATCCCAAGCAGACCGTGATACAGGAAAAGTATCTAGATACGGCCCAGGTCACGTCACGGTTCCAGTCCATTTCCACCCTGTCTCCTGGTGAATCGAATTCCGACCGGAAGCTCAACGTCGATACGATCTACCGGACGACCGTGCTCGACTCCGTCGTCATCGCCGATCAGCGTGAGGTCGCCTACTTCTCCGTCCGATCGGAACGGCGTACCTTCACACGAACCACCTATGTATCGGAAGCGACCATCCGACGCGACGTCGGTACGGGACTCGTAACCGACATCAGCGAGCATGCCTACAGGCTGGATGACGAGAAACGCATTCCCTACTATTCGGCTCATGCCATGCTCGTCGTCGAGCGTTCCACACCGTTCAAGGGAAACGGTATCGGAACCTTCTACGGACGATAGCCGGCATCACAAACGAGACCGGAACGACAACGGGCCGTCATCCTCGAGGATGACGGCCCGTCCTGCTTTTCATTTATCTGTCAATCGCTTATCGCGATCACTTGATCACGGAAAAAGCTCCTGTCAGCAGTGTATCCTGTTCACGTTCGTGGAGCTTGGCCGAACCTGTCGCCGGGCTTGCAGCCGCTGGACGTCCTACGTAAAGGAGGCGTTGGCCGAGTCGCATCAGATCCGACAGGATGGGCTGGACGAAGAACCAGGCACCCATGTTCCTGGGCTCTTCCTGGCACCACACCACTTCGGTGGCCTGGGGATAGCGTGCGAGGATGCTGCGCATTCCGGCTTCGTTGAACGGATAGATCTGCTCGAGGCGGACCAGGGCGACGCTCGAGGCGTTCAGGTCCGCGCGCTTCTTGACGAGTTCGTTATGGACCTTGCCGGTCGTGATCACGACGCGCGAAATCGTCGAAGGATCGGCGATCGTGGCATCGTCGATGATTTCCTGATAGGAACCGTTCACCAGCTCGTCGACATCGGAGACGAACGTCCGCAGATAACCCTTTGGCGTCATGATGACGAGGGGCTTGCGCCAGTCCGCCTTGACCTGCCTGCGCAGGGCATGGAAGTAGTTGGCGGGCGACGTGAAGTTGCAGACGATCATGTTGTCTTCGGCACAGAGCTGAAGGAAGCGCTCGAGACGTGCGCTCGAGTGTTCGGGGCCCTGACCGTCGTAGCCGTGGGGCAGAAGCATGGTGATGTTCGAACGCTGTCCCCACTTCTCTTCGGCACTGCTGATGAACTGGTCTATCACGATCTGGGCGCCGTTGGCAAAGTCGCCGAACTGGGCTTCCCAGAGCGTGAGGCCGGTCTTGGCGACGGTGCTGTATCCGTATTCGAATCCGAGCACAGCATACTCGCTGAGGGGGCTGTCGTGGATGCGGAGTCTGGCGTTCAGTCCGGGAATCGTATTGATCGGAATGTGACGCGACTCGTTCACGATATCGTTCTGTACGGCCTGGCGGTGATTGAACGTACCGCGGCCCGTATCCTGTCCGGTGATACGGACGGGATGATCTTCGAGAAGCAGCGAGCCGAAGGCGAGCGCCTCGGCCATACCCCACTGGACGTGGCCTTCGTCGAACATCGTCTTCCGCTTGTCCATTTCGGACTTGACCTTCGGATGGATGTTGAAGCCTTCCGGTACGGAGCAGATGGCGGACACCATCGTTGCGAGCACATCCTTCGGTACCGTGGTCTTCACGGGAGCCATCATATCGTAGGTGAGGTTCGGGCGGCGCGAGAAGACGGACGCGCCTTGCGACGATCTGTTGTCGAACGCCGTTTCCAGTACCTTTTGTTCTTCCTCGACGATGGCCTGGAGGGTTTCGGCCGACGTCACTTTCTCCGAGATCAGCCTGTTTCCGTAGAGCTTGCGCACGGGAATCATGCTGCGGATCTTCTTGTAGAGAAGCGGTTGCGTCGCCGTGGGATCGTCCTGCTCGTTGTGGCCGTACTTGCGATAGCAGTACATGTCCACCACCACATCTTCCTTGAACAGATTGCGATAGGCAAAGGCGAACTGGGCCGCTGCGCGGCAGGCTTCCGGATCGTCGCCATTCACGTGCAGGATCGGTATCTGCAACATCTTGGCGATGCCCGTCGCATAGTTCGTCGAACGCGAATCTTCCGGCGACGTCGTGAAGCCGATCTGGTTGTTGATGATGATATGGACCGTTCCGCCCGTCGCATAGCCGTTGAGGCGGGCCATGTTCAACGTTTCGGGAACGACACCCTGTCCGGCGAAGGCTGCATCACCGTGGATCAGGATGGGGAGGACACGCGAGTGGCCTTCGTCCATGATCTCGTCGTCGAGTGCGCGCGCTACCCCTTCGACGACCGGGTTGACGGCTTCGAGGTGACTCGGATTCGGAGCGAGAACGAGATGCACTTCCTTCTTATCGGAGGAAACGTAGGTGCCGCGCGCACCGAGGTGATACTTCACGTCACCCGAACCCTGGAAGGCTTCGGGGTCGATCATCCCTTCGAACTCGTTGAAGATCTTCTCGAGTGGCTTGCCCATCATGTTGGCGAGGACGTTGAGACGGCCACGGTGGGCCATGCCCAGGACGACGCCGGAAAGGTCGGCTTCCGCCGCACTTTCGAGGATCTGGTCGAGGATGATCTGCGTGGACTCGCCGCCTTCGAGCGAGAAGCGCTTCGCACCGAGGAACTTGGTCTGGAGGAAGTTCTCCAGCAGCTCGGCACGGGACAGCTTCCGGAAGGTCTCGATCTTCTTGTCGGCGTCGAGGGCCATCCTGAGACGGGAGTTCTCGACGTAGTTGCAGATCCAGGACTTCTTGACGGGATCCTGGATATGCATGTATTCTGTACCGATCTGGTCGCAGTAGATCTCGCGCAGCATGCCGATGATGTCGCGCAGCGTCGCACGCTTCACGCCACCGAGACCGCCCGTGTCGAATTCACGGTCGAGGTCCCAGATCGTGAAGTTGTAGTGGGCCGGGTCGAGTTCCGGATAGTAATAGGCTTCGAGTCCGAGCGGATTGATGTCGGCGAGCAGATGGCCACGTACGCGATAGGCGTTGATCATCTGGACGACGCGACCTTCCTTGTCGATGATTTCCGGCTGGTCGGCAGGAAGGAAGGGATTGCTTCCCTTTTCCACGACCCAGCGGATGGGCTCGAAGGGCAGTTCGTAGGCGGCGTAGATCTGGTCGTAGAACCGGTGTTCTCCAAGCAGGAGCTGGTGCATGTACTGCAGGAACTCACCCGATTCCGCACCCTGGATCACACGATGGTCGTAGGTCGACGTGATCGTCACGGTCTTCGAGATCGCGAGCGTTGCCAGGATCTCCGGCATCATGGCCTGGAATTCGGCCGGATACTCGATGGAACCTGCTGCCACGATCGTTCCCTGTCCTTCCATGAGACGGGGCACGCTCATGACGGTGCCGATCATGCCCGGATTCGTCAACGTGACGTTGGCGCCGGTGAGATCCTCCGGTGTGAGCTTGTTCGTGCGCGACTTGGCGATCAGCTCGTCATAGGCCTTCGCGAATTCGGCGAAGGTGAGGTTCTGGGCATTCTTGATGCTCGGAACGAGCAGGATGCGCGAACCATCCTTGCGCGTCGTATCGACGGCCAGACCGAGATTCACGGATGCGCGCTGGATCTTGACGTGGATACCGTCATGGACTCCATAGCTGTTCTTCATGTTGGGCACACGCTCCGCGGCCTTGACGATGGCCCAGGCCAGGATGTGCGTGAAGGACAGCTTGGGAAGCCGCTTCTTGGACAGGAAGGTATTCAGGATGCGTCGGTTCTCTTCGAGCGCCTTGACCGGTACCGATCGCACGGACGTCGCCGTGGGAACATGCAGCGAGGCGATCATGTTCTCCGCGATCTTGCCGCCGATCGAACTCAACGGAACGAGCTCGTCACCGGCACCGAGTGCAGGCAGACGCGTGGTGCCGTTCGCCGTAGGTACGATGGCGGGCGTCGCTGCAACGGCAGGAGCCGGTACAGGCGGTGCGGCCGGCACTGCAGGCGTGGAGACGACCGGTGCCGATGGAGCAACGACGGGCGCTGCTGCGACGGCGGAGGCCGGTGCGGTTTCAGGATTGTATGTCTGGAAGAACGAGCGCCACTCAGGAGTGACGGAGTCTGGGTCACGCAGATAGTCGAAGTACATTTCATCGACGTATGCGCTATTCATCGACATCATGGTCGAGTGCTTTCCGGTTAACCGACAATAGCGACAAAGCTACGGATTTACGGCGGTTCGAAGGCCTATGAAGGCGAGCGAACGTCCTGCGTATTCACGATCGCGTCGATGCGAATGATAGCGTTCGTCCACGAGCGTGCAGGCTCCGTCCACCGTGATGTGTTCGGCCGATATCCCCGCGCCGACGAACTGAGCCCTGATGGCTGCACGGTTGTCGAAGAGATAGCGACCGTTTTCACTGACACGGATGTGTTCAGGAAAGAATCGTGCCACGTCGTCTCCGACTTCATATCTCTCGCCCGAAGCGCAAGGTGACATATAGACGAAGATGTCGTCCATATCGCTTCCCCACCGTTCGATCATGAGCGAAATCGCGTGTCCCGCGATGTTCGCCTGTGTACCGCGCCAACCTGAATGCACCGCACCGATGACATTCCGCTTCGTATCGTGAAGGAGGATGCCGCAGCAATCGGCGATCCTCACTCCGAGTACGAGATCCGGAACATCCGTCAGGAGACCGTCCCCCGCAAGACCTTCCACAGGTTCATCCACGATGTGGACTTCACTCCCGTGAATCTGCCGGAGCATGACCAATCGGTCGGAATCGATGCCGATCGTGGCAGCGAGAAGGTGGATGCTGGTCCGTACCAGTGAATCGTCCGCACCGCCGGACGTGGAAAAGGTAAGACCCGGTGGAGGCAGTCTGTCGGTATTCGTGTGCGTGACGCCTGCGACGACGTTCGGTCCCAGGTCCGCAGGTGTGTAGGTGATCATGCGATGAAATTAGCGATGATCCCCCAACCAGGATGACTGAACGGCTACCGCGATATGGACCGTTCCGCTCGCATGGGACGACAGGATCGGTCGGGAATACCGTCGATGTCGTGTAACGAATGCAGATAGATAGAGGCCGTGTGTCGTCGAAGCGATAGATGATACGTCGCGCATGTCGATGGATATGTAGGTAGCACACCTTCCGGAAGTATGCGCGACATACAGGTCATGTAATCGAATCGTCGTTCACGCCGGATCACACCAGGCATGCAAGGGTCATGACGACGGCAGCGACCGCCCCACGAGTGACGAGATGCAGCCAGATCGAGCATCGTGGTATCCACCAGGTCGTGACGACGAGGACGACTGCCACGGCTATCGAGGAATAATGATCGGGCTGGGCCATCGACATCCATCGTGCGATGACGTTGGCCAGATGCAGCATCGTTTCCGCGCATGCGATGAAGGCCGTATGGAATGGAAGTCCGACGAGATCGATGACGACTCCGCACAGGGCCATGGTCATGGCACCGCTCATCAACGGAACGACGGGAATGTTCGCGAGCGGACTGACGAGCGACGTCGCTCCGAAGATCATCGCAGACGGTATGGAAATAGCGGCCGAGGCCGCCATGCCTACGGACCAGGTCGCGATGGCCGTTCCATGCCATGACCTGCGGACGACGATACAGCGTCGCAGACACCCTTCCCATGCCGGTGTGAGAAACAGGATACCCAGCGCCGCAGCCATGGAAAGCTGGAACGAGACATTCCATGGAAGGACGGGATCCATGACGATCATCACCAGGGCCGTGGCCGACAGGATCGTGACGTCGTCCCTGTCCCGTTCCAGAAGCCGTCCTGCGATACCGAGCCCGCCGCACAGGGCCGCGCGTATGCCCGGCGCTTCCCCGCCGGTGACGAGGACGAACCACGCGATCGCCATCAGGCATATGATAGTGCGGATCCACGGTAGCGCGACCCATGCGAACAGCGTCGAGATGATTCCGAGCATCAACATCACGTGGGATCCGCTCACCGAGAACATATGAGCCGTGCCTGCCGCCGCATGCCAGCGCCGTTCCTCCTTCGGGATTTCACTCTGGTCTCCCGTCAGCAACGCCAGGATCATCGGGCCGGACGAGGGGGTATAGTTCCCTTCGATATGCTGTCGTAGCGCGCTGCGTGAACGGCCCACGGCCGCCTGGAGAGGCCCGGGATTCCCACGGACGTCGACGTCGCGCGCATGGCACCAGCATTCCCAGGCGACCGGACCCCATGTGGTCATGGCGCGCCGCCGGACCGAACCGTAGACGACGACCCGTTGCCCTTCCGCGATACCTTCGATGGAATCCACGACGCGGACGTGTATCCGGCTGTCCTCCATCGGCGGCAGGTGCTGCCCATCCACCGTGCCTTCCATGACGAATCGTCCGTCGGTACGGACCGAGCCTACGCTACCCTCGATCCGTGCCCTCCGGTACGGTTCCCTGGTACCCGGAGACATCGGATATATCGTGAGCACTCCTGCCGCGAGCATCGTGCCCAGGGACGCTGCCGCGGATACCATGCCGCAGACCGGCAAATGGCGCCTCGCGAGCATGGTACAGAGCCCGAAACCCAATGCCATCCCGTGCAGAACGTCGATATCCCACCCGAGAATCCAGGCCAGATCGACGACCAGGACATCGACGAACAGGGTGATGCACAGGATGGCAAGAAGGGGGCTTCGGATACGTTCCATGCTACTTCGTACGATACCGTATCCGATCGTGACGCTACCATCCAGCCTGTTGATAACTTCAGTCCGTGACCGTCGGAACGACGCTATATCTTTGGGGGTCTAGCCAGACCTTGTCACGGTTGACCACCGACCGGACACTTCATCCCAACCAGCAACAATTGTTTCATTCGTCCCCGGTTTTATCACCATGAGTACGGACACGAAAGCGCCCAAGGCGGACACCCTCGTCCCCGACGCCAAGATCAAGGCTGCCCAGCTTGCCATCGAACAGATCGAGAAACAGTTCGGCAAGGGCTCCATCATGAGGCTGAACGACGACAATCCCGTTCAGATCGACGCCATTTCGACAGGTTGCCTGTCGCTCGATGCCGCCATCGGTATCGGTGGAGTTCCCCGCGGCCGGATCATCGAGATCTACGGTCCGGAATCGTCCGGCAAGACGACGGTCTGTCTCCAGGTCATCGCCGAAGCCCAGCGCGGAGGCGGCCTCGCGGCCTTCGTCGATACGGAACATGCCCTCGACATCGGCTATGCCCAGCGCCTTGGCGTGGATCTCAACAACCTGCTTCTGTCGCAACCCGAGTTCGGTGAACAGGCACTCGAAATCGTCGAAACGCTCGTGCGCAGCGGTGCCATCGACGTCATCGTCGTCGACTCCGTCGCAGCCCTTACACCCCGCGTCGAAATCGAAGGTGACATGGGCGATGCCCAGATGGGGTCGCAGGCCCGTCTCATGAGTCAGGCCATGCGGAAGCTCAATGCCGCCATCGGCCGCTCGAACACGACGGTCATTTTCACGAACCAGCTTCGTTCCAAGATCGGCGTCGTCTACGGCAATCCCGAGACCACCACGGGCGGTAACGCCCTCAAGTACTATGCTTCGGTGCGGATCGACATCCGCCGGAAGGACGTGATCAAGGACGGCCAGGACATCGTCGGTAACCGCGTACGCGCCAAGGTCGTCAAGAACAAGGTCGCTCCCCCGTTCCGCGAAGCCGAATTCGACATCATGTACAACGAGGGTATCTCCAAGCTCGGCGATATCATCGACGTCGCCGTCGAAAACGGTATCGTCACGAAGTCGGGGTCGTGGTTCACGTACAACGAGGAGCGCGTGCAGGGACGCGACGGTCTCCGCAAGATGCTGCAGGAGAACGCCGAACTCTTCAACGCTCTCGAAACGGAAGTTCGTGGACTGCTCCACCTTCCGAACAACGCCAGGCCGTCCGCGACGAACGGCAAGAAGAAATCGGAATAATCGTCCCATCCCATGAGCGTCAGTAACGACAAGCCCTCGGATGACCGGGGGCTTCCCGTTTCGGGCACGGCCGTCATCACCTCCATCCGACGCAACAAGAAGAACGGCGAGCGCTGTTCGGTCTTCGTCGATGAAGAGTTCTTCGCCGCCTGTGCGATCGATATCGCTGCATCGTTGGGCCTGCGTAAAGGTCTGGTGATGACACCGGAGATCGAACGCACGCTTCGTGCCGAAGACAGGAGGATGACGCTTCGTACCAAGGCATATGGCTATGCGACCTACAAGCCGCGTACCGAACGTCAGGTGAGGGATCACTACGCGAAGCTCGGCTACACGCCCGAAGAGATCGACGACGTCATGATCTGGCTTGCCGAATTCCGTCTTGTCGACGATAATCGGTATGTCGAACGGTTCATCGACGCTTCGCGGGAACGGAAACCGTTGTCACCCCGCATGATCCGGCAGACGCTGCTGAAGAAGGGTATCGCAGATTATGTCATCGACAGGGTACTGTCGGCTTCGTATGCGGAGGACGACGTGTTGACCGCGGCACAGAGCGTCGCCGGAAAGAAGTGGCGGACATTGTCCAGCACGCCGCCGCGTGAGCGTATGGACAAACTCGTTCGCTTCATGCAGTACAGGGGCTATGCCTGGGACGTCATCAAGCGCGTGATCGAGCGGTACAAGGACGACGACATGGGGTCCGGCAACGAGGACGACGCGTGAGATCGGAACGAACGACGGCGATCGTATGAATTCGACAGGGACAATGGATGAATATCGAAACCATGATGGATCGCATCCGAATGCGACATGCCAAGCAGGATGGACGGAACGTGACAGGACACCTTCATGTCCGGTTCGATGATCGTTCGTTGCCGTATTGTGCCGGAACATTCCTCCGTATCGTCATGACCGGTCTCGTTCTCTGCGTATCGCTTCCTGCGACGAACGGTATCGCACAGGGGCCGACGACATGCATGCGCCAGCGGCTGCCGGAATCCATCAACAAATTCCAGCCTACGACCATTCCCGTGCTGTCCCCGGACGGCCAGACGTTGTTCGTGGATCGCAAGCTCCACCCGGAGAACGAGGAAGGTGCCTCCGACCCCGACGACGTGTGGATCAGCCACCGGATGGGTGGATCGATCTGGACCGAACCGGAACGTACTGCATTCACGACGTTCCGTCGTCCCGATGTTCTCTTCTCGCTGAGCAGGGACGGACGGAGAGCCCTCGTCTACGGGCGGTATCTCTATAGGGATGGCGATTCCATCCGTTGCTTCGCTGTCGCGGAGCGTATCGATGCCGGTCTTCCCTTTTCGGTGCTGACCCCGATCGATCTGCCTGCGATGAGAGACATGGGACGGAACTTCTACGGGTCGTTGTCCGACGATGCCACTGCCCTCGTCATTGCGATGAATCGTCCGGGTGGTGTCGGTGATCTCGATCTCTACGTCAGCAGACGGTGCGGCGACAAATGGAGTACACCGGTTTCTCTCGGTCATACCATCAACACGAAAGCCTTCGAAGGAGCTCCCTGTCTTGCCCCCGATGGTCTCACCCTGTACTTCTCGTCATCGGGACGGGACGACCGGCGCGGCAAGGCCGACATGTACGTTACGCGCAGGCTGGACGACACATGGACGTCATGGAGCCGCCCCGTGAACATGGGGCCGTGCATCAATACGCTGGAAGACGAGACATCGTTCTCGCTGATCGGTGATGGCGATTCGGCGCTGGTCACATCATGGGACCCGGAGCATGGCAGACCGGGCATCTATCTCGTCGGCCTCACGACCGACCAGCGTCCGGCACCCTACGTCATGTTCTCGGGAAGGATCACCAATCCGTTGACCGGACAACCCGTGGAAGGTGCGCGTCTCGTCGTACGCGATTCCACATCGACATGCCGCGAAGCGCTGATCTACGGTACGGGGGCGAACGGCGATTTCACGATCACGCTGGCATCGGGCAAACGCTACGGTATCGAAGCACAGGCCGCCCATCACATTTCCGCCACGCAGACGATCGGTGTACGCAGACTCGATTCGACATCGGAACTGAGGCTGTCGGTCTACCTGTTCGATCATCGCATGCCGCTGGCGAGCGTCTTCTTCGAGCGCGGTTCATATGAAGTAGGACCGGTCGAGCAGGCCAAGCTCGACGAGCTCGTGCAACGATACGGCTTGAGGGCCATCAGCTTCGAGGTCGTCGGGTATACGGATCCGATCGGCAACCAGCGCGATAATGCCAGGCTTTCGAAGGGCCGAGCAGAAGCCACGCGGGAAGCGCTGCGCAAGGCAGGAGCGGACGAGAAGCGCATCGAGGCGACGGGCCGAGGCGTGGAGTATCAGGGAACCCAGCTCTTCCTGAAGGAGCATCCGCAGAGCCGGCGTGTGGACATCTTTCCGGCACAACCGCCGGGCAGAGGGCAGTGACGAACTCTACACGTCCGTCAGATCCTGACCGTTGCCGTCCTGATCCTGCCGTCCTGGGGCTCTTCCTCGATATCGATCTTCCACGCATGCGACGTGTGGACGTAGATGGCCAGCGACGTTGGAGAACGCCACTCGAATCCTTCGTCGTGAAGTGGGCTCTTCCATAGTGTCCGTTCGGAGAATATCGCCGCTGCCCGCTCGGTTCCTTCCGTATCGGTCAGCGTGATGATGAGCTCTTCCTCGTTTCCCGGATGTCGTTCGAGCTCGAGGGTGATCCGCTGCCAGTTGTCCTGTGTTTCGACACCGATGCTTCTCGAAATGGCATCGACGATATGCATGGCGGCACTGCCGAATTGTACGGGTGTCCGGCGAGGTGCAGAGGGATCCGCCATGCTTGCCGAAGCCTGAAGTGGCTGGAACAGATCGATGGGCGGCGCGACGCCGCAGGCATGGAACATCGCGTCGAGATGCCGGCGGAAGATCATGTCGAAATCGCCCTTGTTCGGTGCCTGATGCCGGTCGTCGTACCACCAGAACCAGTCTGAAGCTTCCATCGCGAGAAGTTGTTCCCGCAGGTCACGCTGGGCCGCCTCGCTTCGGGTTCCGGCCGTCGTTTCCATGGCATGGCGTACGTCACGCAACAGTGACCATGCGAGATTCTTCACAGGATTACCGATCCATACGTCGAAGTTCCCGTTGATCCATGAACCGGGAACGATCATGTCGAGAACGGGCATGATACGGTGCTCGGCAGCCGTCGCTTCGCCGCAGGTCGTCATCGTGAAGTGCTGGCGATCCGTCAGGCGCGTCATCAGGGCTCTCAGGAACGGTTCTCCATTCTCCGGATAGAATTCCCAGCAGTTCTCGCCGTCGAGAATGATCGGAATCACGGCATGATCGAGGACGTCTTCGCCATGTTCACGGACGAGGACGCGGCGTCGTTCGTCGAGTCGGCGAACGAAGTCGTCGGCTGCAGTCGCCGCATCCCACGTGGCGTATTCGAAGCCGATGGCATCGCTCAGGGCATGGTCCCTGAAAAGCATCGCGATGTCCCCTTCAGCCGTCCGGACCGTCCACGGGAACCATGTCGACGTCGGCGTCCATCGATGTCCGAGCGTCGCACGGAGCACCTCTTCGTCGCTGGCAGCCCACCGCACGCCGTGGCGTGCCATGATGGTCAGTGCCTGCATGCTGACGCTCCCTTCCGCGGGCCACATACCATGCGTCGGATGGGCCCATGTCGCCTGCCAGTATTCCTTCGCTCTGCGTACGTGCTCGTCGGCATCGTCCGGTGCGGTGAATGCGGGTACAGGCAATGGAGCCGTCGGGAGACCGGGACGTGCATCGTCGGTATCGCAGAGCAGCGGCAGGATCGGATGATGGAATGGCGTAACCGACAGTTCCCATGTCCCCTTCGCCTGCTCCGTCGCGAGGAAGGCTTCCATCGACGCCATGATGCGGAGATGGATATCCAGGAGCGTCAGTTTCTGTTCTTCGGTAAAGTTCCGTCCCTGTTCGATGAGTGCACGGACGATGGGCATGGTGCGCCGATGCATGGGACCGACCCACGTCAGGTTGTAGAGCACCTGGAGATCCCTCCACTCCTGCGCGGAAAAGGCCGGCCATTCGCCGCGTACGATACGGTCGTACAATTCCGAGAATCTCGGGAGCGGCCGGATCATCGTCCGATCCTGACAGATCACGAACAGCCGTGCGATACGTTCCTGCTCCGCATGGGTGAGGGCGTCGGCAGGACGTCTGGTCAGGTGTTGTACTTCGTCCTCCACCCCGCCGAGATAGGCCCTGACCTGTTCGAGCATCGCGGGCACGAGGTTGAAGGTCATGGCGCGATTCTCAGGAAACGAGGCCATGATCATCGGCAGATCGACGTAGTCCTTGACGGCGTGCAGACGCACCCAGGGAAGGAACATGGAGCCGTCGATCCGGTAGTCGGGCTGGTGAAAATGCCAGAGGATGGCGATGCGAAGAGGTTTCATACCCCAAAGTTCCGGAATCCGGACGAATCACGATATTCGCAGTGACTGCGGGAATAGCTCAGTTGGTAGAGCGTCAGCTTCCCAAGCTGAATGTCGCGGGTTCGAGTCCCGTTTCCCGCTCGCAGGGCGTAACATTTTGCGCAGGCATCCGTCCAGTCCCGGTCAAGTCGTTCACGAAAGGGACGTTGTGGCATCATGTACCTGCTCCTATTGTCGTAGTGCATCCGGTTCGGCCGTCGGCGACGTCTACCGGGCCACGGAAGCACATCACGCCGTCATGGCCGAGATGGACAGCGGCTTGTTCCGTCTGAATGGCGGTGCCATCGATTCGTTCGATCACGTCTCGCGACTATCCATCCGCTGGGTTCTGGGCGGTACCCAGTACTATCGTCTGGGCGGCTCCCACCATCATCGTATCGATCCCACCTCATATCTGCTCATCGCACACGGACAGAGCTATGCCACGGCGTTGCCGGACCCGAAATCGGTCATGGTCGGTGTGGCCTTCAGACCGTCCCTCGTGAAAAATGTCCTGCAGGTTGCCGTTCGCAAGGACGAGGATCTGATCGATACGGAGCACGACGGTACGGGAGAACTGCCGCTCGTGGACAGGCGCTTCGATTGTGCGACCGAGATGGCGGAATTACGTTCCAGGGTCGTTACGACCATCGACGAAGGCAGAGCCGGGATGGAAGAGCGCGAGGCCCTGGTCATCAGATTGCTGGAACTGATCGTACGCGATCACGGCCACTACATGCATCGGGCGGATCGACTCGTCGCACGCCGGGCCTCCACACGCGTTGAGCTGCTGCGTCGCCTTTCGATGGGCAGGGACTACATGGATGCCTTCTTCCATCGCCCTCTCTCGCTCCGCGAAATCGCCCGCGAAGCGTGCATGTCCGAATATCACTTCCTCCGTGCATTCAGGGATGCCTTCGGCGAAAGCCCGTTCGCCTATCTCGGACGCCGCAGGATGCAGGAAGCCGAGCGCTTGCTCGCACAGACGAACCGGTCCGTATCGGATATAGCGTTGATGGTCGGCTTCGACAATGTCTCGGCGTTCTCACGCCGGTTCCGGAACATCATGGGACAGACGCCGACACAGTCGCGCGTGCTGCATCGATGAATCCGTGTCTGCGGCCTGATACGGCAACCTACCTGTGCTGATCCACCAGTACGGGATTGCCATCCGGATCGACGACGATGAAACTGGCCGGGCCTGTCGTGGATTCGTCCGCTTCCACCGTCATCGTCATTCCCTTGTCCTTGAGTCGACGTTGCAGATCGCGAACGTCGGTGAAGCTCTCGAGCGGCTGGGCGTTGCTGTCCCATCCTGGATTGAACGTCAGGATGTTCTTCTCGAACACGCCCTGGGACAGTCCGATGACGGGCTCGCCGTTCTTCATGATGAGCCAGTTCTGCGTCTGATCGCCTGCGAACGACGCGACGCCGAGCTGTTCGTAGAAACGCTTCGATGCTCCGATATCCTTCACGGCCAGGCTGACGGAGAATGCACCGAGTTCCATTGCGTTCTTCTCCAGTGATTGTACTACGGATGATCATGACGGATCTGCTGCGGATGCGGGTCGAACGGAAGATCCGACGACCCGGCATTGTTGCGGATGCTATCGATCGATACTACCGGATGTGGGCGTATTCCTGAATTCCATCCGTTGTATGCGTACGGCATTCAGGATGGCGATCAGCGCTACACCGACGTCGGCGAACACCGCCTCCCACATGGTCGCGATTCCCCCGGCGCCAAGAGCGAGGACGACTCCCTTGACGACGAAGGCGAGCGTGACGTTCTGCCATACGACGGCCTTCGTACGTTGTCCGATCCTGATGGCCATAGGAATCTTCGACGGTTTGTCGTCCTGGATGACGATATCGGCGGTCTCGATGGTGGCATCGCTGCCGAGTCCACCCATCGCGATGCCCGCATCGCTCAAGGCGATGACGGGAGCGTCGTTCACGCCGTCCCCGACGAAGGCGACGCTTCCGTTCCGGGACCGGATATCCTGAACCCTCGAGATCTTGTCTTCCGGCAGGAGATCACCATAGGCGTTGTCGATACCGAGTTGTCCGGCAACGTATGCGGTGACGGTCCCCTTGTCGCCGCTCAGCATCGTCGTCGTCACGTTCAGCGCCTTGAGGCCGTCGATGGCTGCCTTCGCATCGTCCTTGATCCTGTCGGCGATGGTGATGTGCCCCACGAATCGCCCGTCATAGGCGATGGCGATGACGGTATGGACGATGTCCGTCTGGTCGATCTCATAGCGTATCCCGAACCTGTCCATCAGCCTGAAGTTGCCTGCAAGGAGCTGTTTGCCGTCGACGATTGCCTTCATACCCTGGCCTGCTATTTCTTCGATATCCGTCAACCGCAAGGTATTGTCGACGTCGCCGACGTGGTCCCAGATCGCCGTCGCGATCGGATGTGTGCTGTGGTGTTCGAGGGCATTGACCATTCGCAGGACCGTTTCCCTGTCGAAGGCAGGGTCGAAGACCACGTTCTGAACCTTGAACACGCCTTCGGTCAGGGTTCCTGTCTTGTCCATGACGATGTTTCGCACGTTCGCCATGATGTCGAGGAAATTGCTGCCCTTGAACAGGATGCCGTTCCGGCTCGCCGCACCGATCCCTCCGAAGTATCCGAGCGGGATGGAAATGACCAGAGCGCACGGACACGAGATCACGAGAAATATCAGGGCCCTGTACAGCCATGTGCTGAAGGTATAGTCCTGCACGAAGAAATACGGAAGCAGGCAGAGGGTGGCGGCCAGTGCTACCACCATCGGTGTGTAGATTCTCGCGAACTTCCGTATGAAGAGTTCCGTCGGGGCCTTTCGTGACGTGGCATTCTGTACGAGCTCCAGTATCCTGCTGAGCTTGCTGTCCTGATACGCCGTCGTGACCTTCACCTGGCTCACGGTATTCAGATTGATCATTCCCGCGAGTACGGCATCGCCCTTCGTCTTCGTGTCTGGCCTGCTCTCTCCGGTCAGCGCCGATGTATTGAACGCCGCCCGGTCCGACAGCAGTTCTCCGTCCAGAGCCAGCTTCTCGCCCGGTTTCAACTGGATGATGTCTCCGGGACGGGCACTCAGGGCCTTTGCGGTTACAGGGCGGTTGTCGCGCAGGATCGTGACTTCGTCCGGACGCTGGTCCAGCAAGGCCTTGATGTTGCGTTTCGCCCTCGATACGGCCATGGTCTGGAACACTTCACCGATGGCATAGAACAGCATGACGGCGATGCCTTCGGGATACTCGCCGATGGCGAAGGCACCGATGGTGGCGATGGACATCAGCAGGAATTCCGAGAAAACTTCACCCTTCATGATGCTTCGTACGGCATCCCTGATCACGGGAAGTCCGACGGGAATGTAGGCCAGTACATACCATACGAGCCTTGCCCAGGCGGTGAACCATTCCGGCTTCAGGTAGTGGTCGAGTCCGAGAGCGGCCAGGAGAAGAACGAGCGACGTCAACGGCGGGATGAAGAGTCGGAACGTCGTGTTCACCGTTCCATGATCGTGATCCTGGTCATCTGCACGATCGTGACTATCCGCTGTTCCATGCTCTTCGATGAGTTCTTCCGCACCGGCATTGGTATAGATCTTTTCTTCCTGTGTACAGCAGAGCTGCCTTCCCTCTGCATCGTAGATATGCTGGTGTTCCATATACCGCTGATCTTCCGGTGTCGATGATATGCTCACTCCTGCTGCAGAATCCAGAGCGCGGAAAAGCTACACATATCGGATGTCATGCGAGGCCGTGAAGCTGAGCCGAGGTCCGAAACGGAAAAAGGGATGATCGTGAGATCATCCCTTTTGCTTCCTGTGGAGATGCCGGGAGTCGAACCCGGGTCCGAAGCGCAGTTACCGAAGCTTACTCCATGCGTAGTCGATGTAGAAGTTTAGCGGATGCGTTCACCCATCGACAGGTCGCTATCCACGATCATCAGAAAAATCTTGCGCTATGCCCTGATGCACGACTTCACGCCAGCCTGTCAGAAGCGTCACCGGAGTGGAGGACGACAGGCAGTCATCCGTCCGATGGCATGGGTACCTGGGTTAGGCAGCCATGCGATAACCGAAGTTATCGCCTAGTCTTTGTTCGCCAGTTGTATTAACGAGCTCCACCAGCGTAGCTCGGCATGCATCTTCGTGTTTCCGTCGCCTCGTCGAAACCGGTACATCCCCGTTCATTCGGATCGAGACAGAACAAAGATACGATGAAGACGGTTGCCGGCCGTCGTTGTTGTAGTCGAATGGTGCATACCTCCGATAGTCCTTCGCTTCCCGGTCGTTACGCGGGGGGCATCGGTTCAATTCGTGGGTTCGCTCCCTTTCGGTGAGGACGGGGAATGGACGATATGCCGTCGACGGTATCGTCGAACGTATCCGTTCTTCGATGATGATCTTCCCTACTTCTTCCACATCCTGCCGTCGAAGCCGAAGGCGACGGGCTTGCCGGTCGCACACCGTTGCCAGTCCGGGTGACGCGGGTTGAGCAGGACGTTCCATTCTCCCGGAACGATGGCCGAAGGTATGCGCAGGAAGGCCGTGCGCATGGACTCGCACCATTCCGTGCCGATGCGCTGTGTGCCTTCCAATGGCGGCTCGGACGTCCAGTCGTCGGGCAGTTCTCCGATGCCGACGGTTTCGACAGCGACGTCGGCCGGTACGACGACTTCGATGGCGACGAAGCGGAGGCGTGAGTCCTCGGGCGCGAGGTGGACGAAGAGTTCCAGCGCGGCGAGGCTCAGGGACTCGGAAAGATAGACGGCGGTCGTATCGCGCAGATTCCACCGGCCTCCATACAGACGGGCTCCTTCTCCATCCATGGCGTGAGCGGCATATCGGTGCTTGACGATACGCCAGAACGATCGGGTTTCGGCGGCCATCAGGTATAGACGCCGTATTCGAGGCGGCCGAGAAGATCTTCCACCTCACGCGCTCCCGCTTCGGATTCGAGGAGAGAAAATGGCGTGCGGTTACCCAGACCACGTTGCGGTTCGCGCAGCCACGTATATGCCCGTTCGGTGTTCTCGAACACTTCCTGTGCGAAGGCCATGATGCGGGCGATGCGGTAGAGTCGGTCGCTCATCGCCGCCGTGAGATGGGGCTCGTCTTCCTTGGCGATGCGCTGGAGCGTCTTGGCGCTGACGCCGAGCGACTGGGCCAGTTCGGCCTCCGTAAGCTGGAGCGATTCCTTGACGTGCTGTGCGGCCTGGAGGCGGAACCCCTGCTGAATCGCCGCGTGCAGGTCCAGTTGAGTCCGTACGGGAAGGCCTACCGCCGGCTTTCCGCCGATGATCTTGTATACCTTGGCGATGGTCATGGTGTGATTCCTGGTGGACAACTGACTGCAATATACGGGACAAATGTCGCTTTATTGCATTCGATCGACATGAAGTGATCGAAATGATGTCCTTGGGAAATCAGTTGTATCTGGTGCGGATGGCCTCGGCTACCTCTTCCATGTACCATTGCGGAGTACTGGTGGCGCCGCTGATGCCTACCGTCTCCGCTCCGGCGAACCATTCGTCGTTCAGTTCCGACGCGTTCTCGATGAAGTAGGTTCGCGGGTTCGAGGCATGGGCCACGTCGTACAGCACCTTGCCGTTGCTGGAGGCCCGGCCGGCGACGAAGATCACGACGTCGTTGTTCGAGGCGAACTGGGCGAGCTGCCCTTCGCGGCCGCTGACCTGGCCGCAGATGGTGTCCTTGGCGTGGAATTCGGTAGCGATTTCCTCGATGGTGTCCACCACCAACTCGGCGATACGGGCCTTGAGAGCATCGCGAATGGCCTGGAAGGTAGGCCTGTCCATCGTCGTCTGCGAGAAAAGGACGGTCTTGCGGGCTGGATCGACGAGGGCGAGGGCTTCGTCGACGTTCTTGACGACGACGCAATTATCGTGGACGACACCACGGACGCCGAGTACTTCGGCGTGATCCTTCTTGCCGAAGATGACGATCTGGTATTGCTGGTCGTAGAACTTGCGGACGCGTTCCTGGAGCTTGGTCACGACCGGGCAGGTAGCGTCGATGATTTCGATGCCGTATTCCCAGGCCTTGCGATAGGTGGCGGGAGGTTCGCCGTGGGCGCGGATGATGACCTTGGCTCCACTATGTGCCAGGCGTTCGAAATCGTCGACGGAAACGGTTTCCAGTCCCTTGGCTTCGAGTCTCGCGATCTCGCTCGGATTGTGGATGATGTGACCGAGAACGTAGACGTTACGGTTGGCACGTTCCCTGGCGAGCTGGTCCTCGGCGATCTGTACCGTGCGTACCACGCCCCAGCAGAAGCCGGAAAATCTGTCGATGGTAACGTTCATGATCGCGTCGATGCCTGCACAGTGAATTACAAGTTGCCGTAGCCCGAGATCAGGTTGTAGGCGCTGAGGTACTTGCGCGCCAGAGTGACGATGCGGTCGACCTGCTCGTCGATGGTGAGATTGGTCGTATCGATTTCCGCCGCTCCGTCGGGTCGTACGAGGGGGCTGTCCGATCGTTCGGAATCGATCCGGTCCCGCTCGACGATCTGATGACGAACCTGGTCCAGTGTTAGTTGCTGTCCGTTCAGATGCGCTTCCGACGCCCGGCGGCGGATCCGCTCGTCGAGGTCGGCAACGAGAAAGACCTTCACTTCGGCCGAGGGGAAGACGACGCTTCCGATGTCGCGTCCGTCCATCACCACCCCGCCCGATGCTCCCATGGAGCGTTGCATGGAGACCATGGCACGTCGTACGACGGGCATGGCGCTGATGGTGCTGACGAGATTCGTGACGTCGGCCGAACGGATGGCTTCACTGACATCGATACCGTTCAGATAGGTGCGCTGGCCGCCCACGGTATGGACGAGCCTGATGTCGGTATGTCTCAGCAGGGTCTGGAGGGCATCGTCCGTGATGGTGGTGCCTTCACGCAGTGCTGCGAGGGTGACGGCGCGGTACATGGCGCCGGTGTCGATGTAGACGTATCCGAGGCGTTCGGCGACACGGCGTGCCGTGGTCGATTTCCCGGCTCCTGCCGGTCCATCGATCGTTACAATGATGTTCTTGTCGGGCATATTGATTGCAAAGATACAGCTTCCGGTGGCACTCGTCAGATATGCAGGAGAAGGTCGATGGCCAGCTTCGTGTCGGAGAAGTCCGGTAGCACGGCGTCGGCGCCATGATCGGTCAGGGCCTGGACGTCGAACTCCCCTGTCGCCACGGCCAGTGAGCGCATGCCGTTGACGCTGGCGCAGCGGATATCGGGTGGTGCGTCGCCGATGACGACCGTATCGGTCACACCGAAGGGGTTCCGGCCCTCCTGCAGGCGGCGGGCATTGATGCGTTCGAGGGCGAGCGGCGGGAGCAGGTCGCGGTCCGCATGCTCGCAGCCGAAGGCCCCTGCCATGTCGAAGTGATCGTCGAGGGAGCCCATGGCGAGTTTGTGACGGGCTACGTCCCGTTGATTGCCGGTGACGAGGGCGAGCGTGATGCCGGAATCGTTCAGCGCATGCAGAAGATCCCTGACGCCGGGATGGACGTGAACGTCGTTCTGCGTGATCGTCTCGAAGGAACGTCGACGGAGGATATCCTCGTAGGCATTCCATCCGTCGTCGAGTACCGCGGCATCGATGCCGAGCGTGACTCCGAGATCACCGACGATGCGGCGGTCCGTACGCCCCGAGAACGAATAGCTGCGAAGAACGTCCGTCGGATCCGAACCGTAGACGGAACGAAAAGCCTCGGCGCAGATACTACGGCCGAGGCCACCGCGGACGCTGAGGAGCGTATGATCGATGTCGAAAAGAAGAAGGCGCATACCTGCAAGATACTAGTCGCGCCGCTCCTGCGCTTCCAGTTTCGCAGCGACGTGATGATAGAGCACGAGGCCGAGACCACCGCCGAGCAGACTGCTGGCGATGATGGCCAGTGCTGTCGCCTCGTCGTTCAGCGACATCGCGATGCTGGCCAGACCGCTGACCAGCACGCCGAGGCCGAGACCGGCGAAGAGCATGCCGATGCGCAGCGCACCGTACTTGCTCGTCGACTCATCCTTCGGAAGTTCGTCGAGGCCCGGATCCATTCCCTTCTCGATCATGGCCAGCTTGATGGCCTTGCGCGATTCGATGCGCCGCCATGCGATGAGCATGATCAGGAAGATGCAGATGATGGGAAGCGACAATGCGAGGATCGCCGGGATGTTCTCTTGCTTGCCGTCCTGAACGGCCGCCCTGAACTGGGCGTCGTGCTCCTGCTTCATGGAGTCGAGCACGAAGGCCCGGTATGCCGAATCGTTTCGCAACAGCGAATCCCGATGGGTAGTTTTCGACGTGTCCGCCGCTCCATCCGCGAAGGCGGGACGGGCGAACGTCAACAGGGTGGCGATGCAGAGCAGAAGTCCACGGACGATATGCATGGTCATTCCGATGACGGTGATGTGATGGATAGTCTTCGTTCATCGCTTTCGACAACGAAATTCGTCGAGGGTTTCATCTGAAACCCTGGCTGGGATATGTTGTCCAAAGGACGCTACATCATTTCCGGGATATCATGTCCGTACAAACCGATGCCTTTTCGACGCTGGTGACGACCTACAAGGACCGTGCACTGTCGCTGGCATTGCGTCTGCTCAAGGACCGCGACGATGCCGAGGATGCGTTGCAGGAGGCCTTCGTGAAGGCCTATCAGGGAATGACGGCATTCCGGGGCGAGTCCCGGACGAGCACATGGTTCTTCCGTATCGTCTACAACACATGCCTGAACGTTCTCAAGAAACGCCGCCGGCAGCCTGCACACGATGTGCTGGACGAGGATGTCACGTCCGTCTGGACCGAGCCGGTCGTGTTCGACACGATCGACCGCGCCGTTCTCGAAGACGTCCTGCGTGACGAACTCGAACGGATGCCACCGCTCTATGCTGCCGTCATGGATCTGTTCTACGTACAGGAATGCTCGTACGAACAGATATGCAGGATCACGGCGATGCCTCTGGGAACGGTGAAGACACGACTGAACAGAGGCCGTTCGTTGCTTCGTGCGGCCGTTGTGGCCCGGTGCCCGGATCTCGTCGACACAGGACTGACGGAGAGAACACATGAGTGACCACGTACATGACAGGCGGCTGGCGGAGCTGATGGACAGGCTCGCCATGGGTACGATCACACCCGAAGAGCATCGGATGCTGACCACGCGCCTCGGCCAGAAGGCCATGGACCGCATCATCGATGCCGAACAGGCCCTCAGGGATTCCATGTCGGCCGTTTCACATACGACGACGACCGAGGCCTTCCTCCCCGCACTGCAGCGCCGTATCGCCGCCCTGCCCACCCGTCCGCGATGGCTGCGCCTGCTCATACGCTGGAGCGGCGCCATCGGCATCATGATCATGCTGGCCGGTATCGCCACCGTCATCCAGGTCGTGCCCCATGCCTTCATCGATGTCTCGATGGAACTCCTGCCTTCCAACATTCCCATCGTGAGGGTGCATCACGGCATTCCGCAGGACATCCTGCTCGCCGTCGCCGTGACGCTTTTCTTCGGCATCATCGCCGTATGGCGCATGGAGACGTCTCGCCGCTGATTAGTTTTGCGGCCATGCAGCCATTCGTTTCGGTGAAGCATCTGTTCCTGACCTATCCCAACGGCTATCAGGCCCTGAGGGACGTATCCTTCGATGTTCACGCGGGCGAATTTCTCGTCGTCATCGGTCTGAGCGGTTCGGGTAAATCCACGCTCATGCGCACGATCAACCGACTGCTCGAACCGACGGAAGGTTCGATCGTCGTGAACGGTACGGACGTCACGCACGTCGACGGCGAAGCCCTCCGCAGGCACCGAGCCCGGATCGGCATGATCTTCCAGCACTTCAACCTGATCAAACGGCATAGCGTCCTGCGCAACGTTCTCTACGGCGCGCTCGGCTCTACGCCGACGTGGTCCTCGCTGGCCGGACGGTTCACGCAGGACCAGCAGTCGATGGCGATGGACAACCTGAACGTGGTCGGCATCGCCGACAAGGCTCGCCAGCGGGCCGATGCCCTGAGCGGTGGCCAGCAGCAGCGCGTCGCCATCGCACGGGCATTGATGCAGCGGCCGGACCTCCTGCTCGCCGACGAGCCAGTGGCCTCGCTCGATCCCGCTACCTCCCATTCCGTGATGAGCTATCTGGAACGCATCAACCGCGACTACGGTACCACGGTGATCTGCAATCTCCACTTCCTCTCCCTCGTCCGCCAGTACGCTACACGCGTGATCGCCCTGCGGAACGGTGAGAAGGTCTTCGAAGGCCTGCCTGCCGATATCACCGACGAATGGTTCAGGACGATCTATGGCGACGATGCCGCCGAGGTGGAGATCCGATGAAACGTAGTTCCACGGCCGCCATCATCGATCTGTGCGCAGGCGCCTACCTCGCAGCCATCGCCGTATGGGTCATCGTTCCTCGCGTGATCCTCGATACCAGGCCGCCGGCCGCATCCACGACGTCCATCGTCGCCATCGTCGCGGCGGGCCTGCTCCTCGCCATTCTGGGACTCGCGACAGGTGCCTCGCTCGGACGTCTGTTCCAGCGCCGTATCGACGGCGATACATGGCAGCATGCCGTGGCATCGCATATCGGCTGGCTCACGCTGGTCAGCACCGTCATCGCCGGCTGGGTCATCACGGAGATCTCTCCGGTCGACCTCTTCAGCCAGCAGGGCCTGGAAGGTGCGGGACGTATCTTCAAGGCATTGCTGTCCCCCAACTTCGACATCCTCGGCGAAGCATTGCTGGCGATGGTGGAGACGATCTACCTGGCCTTCATGGCCACGGCCATCGCCGTGCCGTTCTCCTTCGTGCTGAGCTTCTTCTGCGCACGCAATCTCATGGCCCACAATGGTGTCGCCCGAAGCATCTACGTCGTGCTGCGCGTCTTCACGAACTTCTCGCGGTCCATCGAACCGTTGATCTGGGCCATCATCTTCTCGGTATGGGTCGGTATCGGTCCCTTCGCCGGTATGCTCGCCCTCGTCGTCCACACGATCTCATCGCTCACCAAACAATACAGCGAGCAGATCGAAGATGTCGACCACGGTCCCATGGAAGCCATCGAAGCCACGGGTGCACGCCGCGCCCAGGTGATATGGTTCGCCGTCGTTCCCCAATGCGTGATACCGTTCCTGAGCTTCACGATCTATCGCTGGGACATCAACGTGCGCATGGCCACGGTCATCGGTCTGGTAGGCGGTGGCGGTATCGGCAACATGCTGATCCAGTATCAGGGACTGGCGCGCTGGAACGAAGTCGGAGCCATCGTCATCATCATCGCCATCGTCGTATGGATCTTCGACGTGGTTTCGGCCAGGGTGCGTCAGGCCCTGCGATAGGGTGCGTGCCGGAGCCACCCAATTCCGGGACGTCCGGAACGTCAACAGGGGCGTTGTTCCACATCATCCGGTCAGATACATGACGATCCACAAGGAAGTAGCCACGGAATACACGGCAGCGGAGATCAAGGCCTATCTCGACGACAAGGTGCTGCCCCGGCCGGAGATCAAGGCCCTGTTTTCGTCGGCGGTATGGCACGGCAACATTCTCGAAGTCAAGAGTCCGCTCGGTCAGGGTACGCTGGACGTACGTGACAGGCTCGTCGTCATCCACATCGAGCTGAGCATTCTGGGTGGTGCGGCCAAGGGCAAGATCGAGTCCAAGCTGGACGAGATGGTGAAGGGAATCGGCAGCGGCCGCTGAGGTCCGTTTCGTGTCCCGATCGGCTCCCCGCCTGCTGTCCCGGACTGTGGATAAAGAAGTACATGCTTTCATTTGGGCCCCTCGGTGATCCGTGGCAATTTGGATTCCCCGCCCTACGTGAACAGAAGACGCCATGCCTGAATTCGTCCATCTCCATAATCACACCCACTATTCCCTGCTCGACGCCGCATGCACGCCGCAGCAACTGGTGAATGCCGCCGTCGCCGATGGACAGAAGGCCATCGCCCTGACGGACCACGGCGTCATGTTCGGCTGCTTCGAATTCTACAAGAAGGCGAAGAAGGCGGGCATCAAGCCCATCGTGGGGTGTGAAGTCTACATCGCCGTCAAGAAGCATACGGACAGGGAGAAGGTACAGGACGCGGGCAAGAAGCGTAACTACTATCACCTCGTCCTCCTCGCCAAGAACGATACCGGCTATCGTAATCTGATGAAACTGACCTCCATCGGTCACACGCACGGATACTACTACAAGCCGCGGATCGACTTCGACCTTCTCGCCCAGCATCACGAAGGCCTCATCGCCACGTCGGCCTGCCTGGCAGGACCGATCAACGCACCGATGCTCGCCGGCGATCACGAGACGGCTTATCGCAACGCCAAACTGCTGAAGGACATCTTCGGCGACGACTTCTACATCGAGCTGCAGGATCACGGCCTGCCCGAGGACAAGCACGTCCTGGAGTTCGCACCACGCATGGCCCGTGAACTCGGCATCAAGCTCGTGGTGACGAACGATGCGCACTACATCAGGAAGGAACATGCCGTCCCGCACAACGTGCTGCTGAACATCAACAAGGATGCCACGCTCGCACGTACGGGACAGTTCGACGTCAAGCGGGATCTGCGCTACAAGGTCGACCAGATGTACCTGAAGACGCAGGCCGATATGGTCGAGCTCTTCAAGGACTACGGCGAAGGCATCGAGTCGACGCTCGAAATCGCCGACAAGATCGATCTCAAGATCTCGACCGACCTGCAGATGCCGCTCTTCCCCATTCCTCCGGAGTCCGATGCGACGACGCTCGAGGATTATCTGGAAGAACTGACGATGCAGGGACTGGAGAAACGCTATCCGGTTCTCACGTCCGAAATCCTCGATCGTACATCCTTCGAACTCAGCGTCATCAAACGCATGGGCTTCGCCGGATACTTCCTGATCGTGCAGGACTTCATCCGTGCCGCACGGGATATGGGAGTACGCGTCGGCCCGGGACGGGGCTCGGCGGCCGGTTCCATCGTCGCCTATGCCCTGGCCATCACGAACATCGATCCGCTGAAGTACGATCTGCTCTTCGAGCGCTTCCTCAATCCGGACCGTGTGTCGATGCCCGATATCGATATCGACTTCTCCGACGACAAGCGCGAGCGCGTCATCGAATACGTGAAGGAGAAGTACGGCGCCGAGTCCGTTGCCCAGATCATCACCTTCGGTACGTTGTCCTCACGCGCCGTCCTCAAGGATGTCGGCCGTGTTCTCGGCATCGACGTCGCGACGATAAATTCGATCACCGACAAGATTCCCGTGATCATGGGCAAGGTCAAGCCTCTCGTTGAGGCCATCGAACTGCCTGAACTCCGGTGGCTGAAGGATACCGGCGATCCGAAGCTCAAGGACCTCATCGAATACTCGACGGTACTGGAAGGCTTCGCACGGAACTCATCGCTCCATGCCGCGGGTGTCGTCATCGCGCCCGGCCCAATCTCCGACTTCGTGCCCGTCTACCAGACGCCGAATTCAGAACCGGCCACGCAGTACAACATGAAGGACCTCGAGGAAGCGGGACTCCTCAAGATGGACTTCCTGGGGCTGCGGACGCTGTCCATCATCGACAACACGCTCGAACTCATCAAACGGAATCATGGTATCGACATCGATATCGATGCCGTGGACTTTGGCGATCCGAAGACCTACGAGTTGTTCGGACGGGGCCAGACACTGGCGGTCTTCCAGTTCGAATCCGAACCGATGCAGAATGCCCTGCGTCAGCTCAAGCCAACCGTCCTCGAAGACCTCATCGCCATGAACGCCCTCTATCGGCCGGGTCCAATGGACAACATTCCCGACTTCATCGACCGGAAGCAGGGACGTAAGCCGATCGAATACCTGCATCCCATCATGCAGCCCGTCCTGGAGCGTACCTATGGCATCATCGTCTATCAGGAACAGGTGATGCAGCTCGTGCGGGACATCGCTGGCTTCACGCTGGCGCAGTCGGACGTGATGCGCCGCGCCATGGGCAAGAAGGACGAGAAGCTCATGCAGGAGCAGAAGGCCCTGTTCGTCGAGGGCGCGCAGAAGCATGCGAATCTCCAGTCCGATCTGGCACGCGAGATATTCGACCTCATCCTCAAGTTCGCGTCCTACGGCTTCAACAAGTCGCACTCCGCAGCCTATGCCTATCTGGCCTTCCAGACGGCATGGCTGAAGGCCAACTACCCTGCCGAGTTCCTCGCGGCGAACATGACGGCGGAACTGAACGACCAGAACAAGATCGTCGCGCTGATCGAAGAGGCGCGACGCTTCGGCATCACCGTACTTCCGCCCGACGTGAACAGATCCATGGCGACGTTCCTGGCCGACAAGAGCCTGATCTATTTCGGCATGGCGGGGATCAAGAACGTGGGCATCGGCGCCGTCGAATCCATCATCCGTGCGCGGGAAGACGCCCCGTTCACGTCGTTGTTCGACTTCACGGCACGGGTGAACAGCAAGGACGTCAACAAGCGCGTCCTCGAAGCGCTGGTATGTTCGGGAGCGTTCGATTCGGTGAAGCACGGCCATCGCGCGCAGTTGTTCGCCGCCATCGAGAATTCCATCGAGTATGCACGCCAGATCCAGGGCACGGGCAGCTCTCACATGGAGAGCCTGTTCGGCGAAGCCGAGGAGATCAAGCCGAGCGAGCCGATGCTGCCCAACTTCGAGGAATGGCCGGAGCGCGATCGTCTCAAACGCGAGCGCGACTACCTCAGCTTCTATATCTCGGGGCATCCCCTCAAGGAGTATCACGTTTCCGTATCGTCATACTCCAATCTGCTTCTCTCACGCATCGATCCGGCGAAGTCAGGATCCGTCGTGCGTCTGTGCGGCATCATCTCCGACATCCGGACGCGCCTCGACAAGCGCGAGAATACCATCGCCTTCGTCAAGGTCGAACAATATTCGGGATCGTGCGAGTGCGTGTTCTGGAGCGACAAGTTCCGGCAGTTCGCCGAGGTGCTTCAGCCCGACGCAGTGCTGGTCTTCATCGGCAAATGCGAGATCAACGGCGATAACGTCAAGATCTTCGTCGACGAAGCCCTGACACTGGAACAGGCCGAGAAGAAACTGACGAAGGGCTATCTTATTCGCGTCAATCCCGACCAGGTCGAATACGACACGCTGAAACAGTTGCGCGACCGCTGCAATACGTCCGATGCGATGGACAGCCTCAAGTTCCTGGTCGTCAAGGGTGAAGGTCGTGTCCAGTACACGTCGATGCTCAAGATCAAGGCGTCGAAGGAGACGACGAAGTTCCTGACCGAATCCTTCGGTGATGGGAACGTCCTGATCGATGTCGAGTCGTGATGCGACGTTGATCGATGAGCCATCCGTCGCGATCCAGGTCCCTACTGCCCGTTCGATGATAAACGTCGATAGCTTTCGATGAAGGCTGCCCGTTTGTCGATGAAGACGTTGTGGCTGGCTCCTTCGATGATGATCGTCCTGTCCTTTCCGAGAACGTCCCGGATGGCCTCGATGTGCACGGGATCGAAGAGTCCGTCATCCATACCGGCGATGAAGCCGACCGGCATGAGGGCGATGAGTCTGCGCCACGTTTCGCCCATGTTCAACATCGTGTAGCGTTCGGCCATGTAGATGCCGATCGTCGGCCCCGGCGTCATATCGCGCATGAGCTTCGCCGCGGAGTCCTGCCGCACGGCGGTCATGATCGTGTCCGCTTCGGATGATTTCACACGTGGCGTATAGGCTCCGGTCTGCATCGCAAGCGCGAAGCAGCGGCTCGCATAGATGAGTCCGGCCGTATCGAGGGTTCGTATCTGTCGTACCTGTTCCCTGAAGCGTTCCGTCGTATCGGCTCTGTCCAGCAGCGCCCGGAAGGTGCGTTGGTAGGACAACGGCGAGCTCGCGATGCAGAGCGAGCGGCAGCGATCGGGATGGGCAAGTGCATAGAACGCCGCCAGCGTACCGCCCCAGCTATGCCCGAGGAGGTGGAACGTCTTCAGGCCGTACCTCGCGGCAACGGTATCGATGTCCTCATGGAGATCGTCGAAGGTCCATCCGCCACGCGGCCGGTATCCCCTGCTTCGTCCGCAGCCTCGTTGGTCGAAGACGATGACGAAGTAGCCTGTCCGTGCCAGTTCCTTCGCGGCTCCGAGTTCGAAACCGACGCTGTTGTACCCGGGACCGCCATGAACGAAGATCACGGCGGGATCCGCGGGATCTCCGTAGGACTTGTGATAGAGCGTATCGACATTCCCCGCCGATGACAGGGCGGGCATGCTGCACCACAGGATGATGGTCAGCATCAACATGACGAGGTACTCCACGCGTGGAATACCGTCGCTGGAATCATGGTCCCGTTCGATACCTCTCGTGCGATTCGTCATACGATGGCGGTCAGTTCTCGTCGGGACCCTGCCGATGCATGCGCCGTGCACGGCTCATGATGCGCCGTGAGAGTTCTTCCTGGAACCTGGATTCGAAGACGAGGTACTTCGCATACTGTTCGACCGACAGCAGAGGCCTGACGCCTTCGTTGCGAGCCGCCACGGCATTCATCAGTTCCTTCGTCTTCTGGGTGAGGGCATCGCTCTTCGCCGTCAGTTCGGACTGCGAGGCCTTCTTGTCCAGGGCCTTCATGACGTCGTCGGCCGCATTGTCGACGGACTGCTTGGCCGTGAAAACCTGGTTCTGGAGCTTGTTGTAGGCACCGAAGAACTTCTCGACCTGATCGCCCTGCAGGCCGAGGACGTCCAGCAGTTTCACCTTCCGGAGATCCTCCACCTTGCGAAGCATGGCTTCGTGATGTTCTTTCCGGGGTTGCGCGACTACCGTGGAGATCATGATCGTCGCGATACCGGCGGTGAGCAGAAATGTCCGTAGCGTTTTCATCAAAGTCCTGCGAGAAGCTGTTCTACATCTTCATCCGTAAGGGCGGAAATCGTCCTGGTCGGGGGATCGTCCCGGTGCTGGCTCACGAGTTGGTCCACGATGTCCTCGTCGTAGAGCGTGGTCACGATGGCATCGGTCGCCTGCGGGACGTGGGCCGTACCGATCGGATTCTCCATCGAAAGCACCATCCTGTAGGGCTCTTCCGAGGAATCGATCATGTTCTCCATCGCCACGACCGGTTCGGCGATCGGTTCGACGACGGCATTGCGATCGAGTACGAAGAAGGCCACGGCCGCCACCGTCGCTGCGGGAAGGACGATCCAGCCGAGGAAGGCCGAGGAGCGCCTGGGGCGTTTCTTCAGCCGTTCGACGACATGGACCGAGAGGTTCCGCGCCGCATAGTCCATGGCATCGTTGCGGGCCGTACGGCTCATCGCCATACGGACGATCTTCATGTCATCCGCCTCGGTCTTCAGGTCGGGGTGATGAGCCAGAGCCGACCCGATACGCTCGGTTTCCTCCTGCGACAACAGGCCCGTGGCGTAGTCCGCGAGCACGGACTCGAGGTACTCTCTCGAGAGTCCGTTATCGCGCGTCGGCATCGTGTTCGAGCCAGGTTTCATAGTAGTCACTCGTACGTAGGGCCGTCGCGATCTTCTTGACGGCATGATGGTAGTTGGCCTTCAAGGCGCCAACGCTGGTGCCGACCATCTGGCTGATCTCGTCGTACGACAGCTCGTCGTAGTACCGGAGGCAGAAGGTCTCACGCTGTTTTTCGGGGAGCTTCGCGAGCACTCCCTTGAAGTAGTTCTCGAAATCGGATTGTTCACTCTGCTGCGACGGCGGAGGCTGGGTCGATACGACGTCGTGCTCGTCCTCACCCTCGCCGAAGGCGAAGAAGGAGACGATCCGTTTCCTGCGCCGCATATTGGAGCAGACGTTGACGGTGATCCGGTACAGCCACGTCTGCAGCGAGCTTTCGCCCTTGAACCTGTCCATTCCCTGGATGGCCCGGATGAAGACGTCCTGTGCGGCGTCCTGGGCGTCCTCCATCGACGAGAGGTAGCGGTAGGCTATGGAGAGTACGAAACGCTGGTGCCGACGCACGAAGATGGTCGCGGCCCGGTCACGGTCTCCCGTCCGGAACGCTTCCACGAGGTCGGCGTCGTTGTCCAGTGTCAAAATGGTCGTACTCACGAATGTGGCCCCGGAAAATACGAGGCTTTGTCACATGAGCGCGTATGGAGGTTTAACGGGCGTCAGGCCTTGGCCTTGAGCCAGCGACGGCCGCGCAGGACCACGAGCCCGACGACGGCGAAGATGGCATAGCCGATGACGATGGCCAGCCAGACGCCGTGCTGGGCGAGCGGCGTGGCATGCGACAGGACGTAGGCCAGTGGCAGTTGCAGGCCGAGGAGACATCCGGCAGTGATGGCCATGCTCGTGAACGATGCTCCTGCTCCGCTGATGACGCGTACCGAGACCACGCCGATGGCGAAGAAGATGTAGCCGAAGACCGTCGTATGGAAATACGACGTCGCCTCGCTGATCGTCGTCGGGTTCTTCGAATACAGTCCGGCGAACCACGATCCTCCGACCCAAATGCCGACAGCCAGCAGGGCCATGAGGATGGTGAGCTGGCGCATGCCCGAGCGATGATAGGCGAAGATACGCTCGATCTTGCCCGCACCCAGGTTCTGTCCCGTAGCCACTTCGATGGACATCCCCACGGCGAAGACACACATGAAGACGAGCATGTCGACGTTCAGACCGAGGGTATAGGCAGCGGTGACGGACGTACCGAAGCCGCCGACGATCATGAAGATGAACATCCGGTTGATGCCGACGGAGAGCATCTGGAGCGACGCCGGAAAGCCCTTCTCCGCTATACGGCCGAGGAGGCCGAAGTCGAGTCTGAACTTCGTGAAATTGAACCGTACGCCCGTCTTTCCCGTCGCGATGGCCCACATCGTCACGCAGCAGCCGAAGATCTGTGCCGATGCCGTGGCGAGCCCTGCTCCGGCCATACCCATTTCGGGGAACGGGCCGATGCCGAAGATGAGGAAGGGAGCGATGACGGCGTTGAAGATCGTCGTGAAGATCAGGACGACCATCGGGAAGACGGGATTACCCGTCGAGCGGACGATGGAGAACGTCTGGAAGTTCAGGAGGTTGGCGGCGACGCCGATGAAGAGCATGCTCATGTACGACAAGGCATAGGTGCCTACTTCCGTATTCATGCGCATGAGACCCGGTATGCCCGGCATGGCGATGTAGAGCAGGATCGTGATCATGAGCGCGATGAGCGCCATTCCTACCGTCGCCTGCGTGGCCGTACGGCCGGCCTCGTCGTGGTTCCCCTCGCCCACGCGCCGCGATACGATGATGCCCGTACCCACGCCGAAACCGCTCGCCAGCGTGAATACGAAAAAAGCCACCTGATCCGTGGATCCGATGGCTGCGATGGCCGCATCGCCCAGTCGACTGACGTAATACCGGTCGATGAGCGAATAGATCATGTTGATGAGAAAGCTGAATGCCATGGGAATGGCGAACAGACGCAACGACCGATCGACGGGATCGCTCGTGAGATTGACGGTAGATTTCATGTTCATGGCGCCGCTGTGACGAACATCATTGATGAATGTTTCGTCATGGGGCACGTCAATTATTCGAAGTAATTTCGGGTCACAAACCTACGTAAACATTACGCTGCATGATCCTTCCGGTTCTATTCCTCTGTTCCGGCCTGTATCTGGCCCGCCTGATATTCTTCTGGCGAGGGGCCCTCAAGCGACCTCCGCTTTCACCTGCCACCAACGACCATCTCCATGTCAGCGTCATCGTTCCCGCGCGGGACGAGGAACGGAACCTGGAACGTTGTCTGATGGCCCTCGTAAGCAGCGATTACCCTGCCGACAAGCTCGAAGTCATCGTCGTCGATGATCGTTCGACCGATGGTACGGCAGCCATTCTCGACGATTTCGCTGCCCGCTATCCCATGATCCATGCCCTGCATCGCACCGAGGCAGACGTCCATGCGAATCTGAAGGGCAAGCCCGGCGCCCTGCAGCAGGGGTTCGATTCGGCGCATGGCGATGTCTTCCTGATGACGGACGCCGACTGTCTTCCTCATCCATCGTGGGTCCGCTCCATGACGGAGCCCTTCCGCGATCCCACCGTAGGAATGACCGCCGGTATGACGACGATACGGTGCATCTCGGTGCTGGATCACGTCCAGGATGTGGAATGGACGTATACCCAGACCATGGCACGCAGTGGTATCAACAATGGTGTGCCCCTCGGATGCTTCGGTAACGATCTCGGCATACGTGCGAGCCTGTACAAGGATCTCGGTGGGTACGGGAACATTCCGTTCAGTGTGACGGAAGACCTGGCCCTCCTGCAGACCGTTCATAATGCCGGATGGCATGTGCGGTATCTCTGCGAACCGATGGCCACGGTGGAAACCCTGCCCGTATCGACCCTCGGCGAATACTTCCGGCAGCGCCAGCGGTGGGCCCGCGGTGGTATGGCTCTCGGTGGACGTGCCGCGCTCTTCGTCATCTCGAGTCTGGCCGTATGGACGGGTATCCTCGTCTCCATCATCACGGCACAGTGGATGTGGCTCCTGGTCTTCTTCGCACTGCGGATCATCGGAGATTCCACGCTGATCGCCTATTCTGCCGTTCGTCTGAAGAGATACGGCCTGCTGCCCTGGATCGTACCCTCCGTGTCCCTCCTGCTGCTCACGGAAATCATGCTGCCCATTCTGGTCACCAGACGGACCGTCGTGTGGAAGAATCAGGTATTCCGTTCCTGACGGGTCACACGTTCCACGAGGGCTGCGAGCGGTTCGAAGTGACGTCCCGTATGGTGATGAAGGGCGGCTTCGCATGTGACATTGACGCCATAGTATCCGTCGATCCCACCGTCGATGGCATCGATCTCCCTGCTCATTTCCGCAATGGCACTTTTCACGAGCTCGGGATAGTGCAATCCTCTGTCGCCTGCCATACCGCAGCACGTGCTTGACGTCGGGATCACGACGTTACGTGCGCAACGCGCGGCGATGGACCGCATGAGCCCACCGGCACCGAGATGGGCCGTACCGCATCCCGGATGCAGGACGACACGGTCGAGAGGTTCCGTGATCGCGATGGTGGGCAGGATGTACGTCGCGAGAAAGCGTATGGGATCGAGGAGGTCGACGTCGTGCTCCGACGTCATCCCCTCGATGGTGGCCGCACAGGTGCTGGCGTCGACGACGACGGGAATCCTGCCATCGGACAGTACCGACAGACGTTCCATCGTGCGTTCCGCCACGATGGATGCGGCATCGTCATGACCGCGTGAGGAGAATACCTGGCCGCAGCACATGGTCGTGCATCCGGGTACGACGGCTGCACGCAGACCGGCGCGCCGTGCCAGCTCGATGTGGAGATCGACGAGGGAGGTACGGTCTTCCCGCGTTCCCATCCACCTCGAACCACAGGCCGGCATGAGCCAGATGTCGACGGTCGTCGGTTCCCCGGAACCGATCGGCGTCGGACGACCGAGATGACGATGCCACGTGGGGAAGCCGCGATAGTCGGAGTTGATCGCTGCCGTCATGGACTCCACGGCGTCGGCGCCGATGGCTGCGGCCGTGCCGTGAGCGATGGTCTGGGCGATGCGCGATGCGGCATCGACGATGTCGAAGTTCCGTGCGAGGAACCGCATCGTGATTCCACTACCCGCGCGTTCGCCACGCAGACGCTTGATCATCGATCCCGTATCGATACCGACCGGACATACGGTTGCGCACATTCCGTCCGTGGCGCACGTATCGATCCCATCGTAGCGATAAGCTCGTCGTATCGGGCCGCGCAATGCGGGTTCGATGACTTCCTCGCGACGCAGGACGATGCGCTGACGGGGCGTGAGCGTGACTTCCCTGCTCGGGCATACATGCTCGCAGAATCCGCATTCGATGCAGCGGTCCGTTTCGGGATCCACTGAAGGTACGGGCTTGATGTTCCGGACGTAGGCGTCGGCATCGGTGTCGAGGATGACACCGGGATTCAGGATGTGGCGTGGATCGACGAGTTTCTTCAACCGCCACATGAGACCGTAGGCCTGCGTACCCCATTCCATTTCCACGAATGGCGTCATGTTGCGTCCGGTGCCGTGCTCGGCTTTCAACGATCCACCGTAATCGTTCACGACGATGCGGGCGATGTCTTCCATGAACCGACGATACTGGTTCACATCGTCCGCGGTCTCGAAGCGCTGATTGACGACGAAGTGGATGTTGCCGTCCTTGGCATGACCGAAGATGATGGCTTCCCTGTACCCATGCCGGTCGAACGCTGCATGCACAGCGCGTACGAGGTCCGCGAGATGGATGGGAGGGACCGCAATGTCCTCGTTGATCATCGTCGTCCCGGCAGGACGCATGGCGCCGATCGACGGCATGAGGCCTTTGCGGACCTTCCAGTACGAAGCCTGGATCGCAGGGTCGGTCGTCCATTCGGCAGGGCGTCGAAGAGGAAGGTTCGCCGTGAGCTCCCGTGCTGTCGTCATCGACGTCGATGCTTCGGACTCCGTCTCCGCCATGAATTCGACGAGTAACGCTGCGTTGCCCCGTTCCGCGCCGCGAACGGCATCGGGAACGTCTGCGAGCCTGCGTATGCTGAAGAGCGAAGCATCGTCCATCAGCTCCACCGCCGCCGCTCCCGCATCGCGCAGAGGTGTGATGGCAGCACAGGCATCGTCGAGATCGGCGAAGAGCAGAATGGACGTGATCTTGTGCCGCGGGTCGGCGACGGTACGGAAGACGACTTCCTCGATGAAGCCGAGCGTTCCTTCCGATCCCACCATCAGACGGCCGAGGATGCGTGCTGGCTCGTCCTCGTCGAGAAAGGCATTGAGCGAATACCCGACGGTATTCTTGATGCGATACTTGCTTCGTATACGATCCGTCATCGCCGTATCCGTACGGATCTCATCGCGCAACGCAGCGATACCTTCGTGGACAGTGGCTGCTTCCTTCCTCAGCACGGCATCGGCATCCGGATCGGCAGTACGGATGCGTGTGCCATCGGCAAGCATGTACGTCAGACTGTCGATGGTGTGGTAGGAGTTCTGTTCCGTGCCGCAGCACATGCCGCTGGCATTGTTCGCCACGATGCCGCCGATCATGCAGGCCATGATCGATGCGGGATCCGGACCGATCTTCCGTCCGTACGAGCGCAGGACGGCATTGGCCATACCTCCGCGTACGCCCGGTTCCACACGAAGGAGCCGGCCGTCGTCTTCAACGGCGCAGCGTTTGAAGTGCTGGGAGAGATCCACGAGGATTCCGTCGGTGACGGCCTGGCCGCTGAGACTCGTGCCTGCGGCCCTGAAGGTCAGGTGCTGTCCTGTACGGCCGCATTGCAGCAGCAGTTCCCGTACGTCGTCCGCGGAACGCGGCTGTACCACTGCCCTGGGCACGAGCCGGTACAGGCTCGCATCGTGAGCGAACTTCAGTCGATCGGTCAGTCGTTCCGAGATCGTATATGCCACGGATGTCTCCGTTTCAACGTCAGCGTATCGAACCGTATCGGCGTCAAACCTGGAAGACGCCGTTCTTCATGTCCGGGAGATCGTCGTTATGGGAGGCCACGGCGATACCGCGCGAGATGACGGCACGTGTGTCGGTGGGTGAGATGATGCCATCGACCCACAGGCGCGAAGCTGCGTGGATCGGTGTCGTCGTCTCGTCGTATTTCTTCTGTATCTCGTCGAGCATGGCCTTCCGTCCTGCTTCGTCGAGCTGTTGTCCCTGCTTTTCGAGAGCGGCCAGCCGGATGGTCAGCAGTGTCTTCGAGGCCTGTGCACCACCCATGACGGCGATCTGGGCCGTAGGCCAGGCATAGATGAAGCGCGGATCGTAGGCTTTGCCGCACATGGCATAGTTACCCGCACCGTAGCTGTTGCCCAGGATGATGGTGAACTTCGGTACGATACTGTTGGCAACCGCATTGACGAGCTTTGCACCGTCCTTGATGATGCCCCCTTGCTCGGCGCGCGTACCGACCATGAAGCCGGTGACGTCCTGCAGGAAGACGAGGGGAATACGGCGCTGGTTGCAGTTCAGGATGAAGCGCGCGGCCTTGTCGGCGCTGTCGGAATAGATCACACCGCCAACCTGCATCTCCCCCTTCGCGGAGCGCACGATCTCGCGATTGTTCGCGACGATGCCGACGGCCCAGCCGTCGATACGGCCATAGCCGCAGACGATGGTCTTGCCGTAGTCGGCCTTGTACTCGTCGAATTCACTTCCGTCGAGCAGACGCGCCAGCAACTGGTGCGTATCATAGGGCTTACTGCGTACGTCCGGCATGATGCCGTAGATCTCGTCCGCATCGTGAAGCGGGGCCACGGGCTCGGTCCGTGAGAACACGGCCTTCCTGCCCTTCGACGGTGCGAACTTGTCCACGAGCGAACGGATCGTGCGGATCGCTTCTTCGTCGTTGGCGACCTTGTAGTCCACAACGCCGCTGATGGACGAATGCATCGTGGCGCCGCCGAGCGGCTCGATATCCGTCTTCTCGCCGATGGCGGCCTCGACGAGGGCCGGGCCTGCAAGGAAGACGCTGCCCGTACCTTCCACGATCAACGCTTCGTCGCTCATGATAGGCAGATAGGCTCCACCGGCGACGCACGGACCCATGATCGCGGCGATCTGCGGCACTCCGAGGGCCGAGAGCATGGCGTTGTTGCGGAACTGCCTGCCGAAGTGTTCCTTGTCTGGAAATATTTCGTCCTGCATCGGCAGATAGACACCTGCGGAGTCAACGAGATAGATGATGGGCAGTCTGTTCTCCAGGGCGATTTCCTGGGCACGCATGTTCTTCTTCGCCGTCATCGGGAACCAGGCACCTGCCTTGACAGTGGCATCATTGGCAACGATCATGCATTCACGGCCGCTCACGACCCCTACCCCAGTGACGACACCGGCGGACGGTGCGCCGCCTTCTTCTTCGTACATACCATGGGCGGCGAACAGGCCCACTTCGAGGAAGCCGGAGTTCTCGTCGAGAAGCATATGGATACGCTCGCGTGCGGTGAGCTTGCCCTTGGCACGATGCCGTTCGATGGCCTTCTTGCCCCCACCGAGCATCTCTCGTTCACCCTTGGCGTCGATCACCCGCATGATCTGACGGTTGGCGTCGTAGTTCTTTTCGTACGTGAAGTCGTGGTTGATCGCGGAACCGATCACGCGTGCCATGGTAACACCGTAGGATGGAATTGGCGGATACGAAAAAGGCGTTCACACGGAACGCCTTTCAACATCATGTCGACGTTGGTCACTTGCCTTGTTGTGCGGGTTGCTGCTGCTGGGGCTGCTGTTGTTGCGGTTGCTGACCGGGAGCGGGAGCGCTCGGTACGGCGACGGGCATTTCGGCACCCTGCGTGACAGGTGCGCGTTCGGCAGTACCCGTGGGCAGGAAGACCTTGTTGATGACGATGGACAGCAGCATGATGGCGACGGCGAGACCGATCGTGACGTTCTGGAGAACGTTACGGCCTTGTCGAACGCCGAACAGGTTGTTCATCTGACCACCGAGGCCACCCATACCGGAGACCATGTCGGCTTTGCCGGGTTGGATCAGCACCGCGCCGATGAGGAAGATCGACATGATCACGCAGAGGATGACGAGGAAGATTTCCATGTTGGGTCTGGACGGAATGGTTGCTGGGATTATCGAGCCACAAAAGTACGCAGACCGCAGGTCATGGGCAACCCAGTCCCACGCAAATCGGTTTGCTGAAGTCCACGGCCCGTGCGCCGAACCAGGCCAGGAAGGTATCGTAGCGCTGCTCGTTCCTGACGAAGTAGTCGTTCATCTCCTGCTTGTCGCCCCATGAATACAGCCACCAGAAGTATTCGTTGATCCACCCGCCTTCAAGCACGGTGTTCTGCCATTGCAGGAGGTCGTTGGGATATTTCTCGAGATAGCCTGCCTTCACCCACGAGCGGATGAAGCGGGCCCTGAGGCTGACGAGCTGGGCGATGGAGAGGCGTGGAATCCTCCCCTGCCCCGGAGCCGAAAGGTACTGTGCTGATACGGCCACGTTGTATTCGAAGGCCGTGGGGAAGTTCATCGCACTGGCATCGCGCGGATTGGGCTGGTTCAGCAGGGCGTCCGAACAGAGATTGATGGGATCGGTGGAATCCCCGATCGCCAGGGCGCTGTTCCAGGTATCGAAGAGTAGCTTGCTGATCTCGCGGGTACGATAGGTAGAACGTTCGGCCATGAGGAATATCTCACCGTAGAGGACGGCCCAGATCTTGTCCGGACGGTCCACGTGGGCCTTGCAGAGCCAGTAGTAATTGGTCGCGAAGGCCGGTTCCACCTGCGTGCCCTTAAGCCAGTAGTCCACGGCTTCCTTCCTGTTGCCGTCGATGAAGGCGGCGGCACCGAGTTCGTAATGCAGACGTCCCGACTTCGGATATGCCTTCAGCCCTTCACGGTAATATGGAAGGGAGCGAGACGAATCGTCGAGAAGGTCGTAACAGTTCCCCATGAGCTGATAGCCCCGATCGAGCAGTGACGTATCCCTGTAGATCGGCTCCAGAAGTTCGATGGCGCGTTTGTAGTTCTTCGTCATGGCGATGGCAATGACACGTTCGTACTGGAACGGGATGTTCTTCGGATCCAGCGCCAGTGCCTTGTCCCATGCAGCCAGGGCCGCCTCGGCCTGGTTACGGTTCATGTAGTCGATGGCTTTCTGCGCTTCCACCTGGGCCCTGTCCTTGTCCGTCTGTGCATGGATGGCGAAGAGGGGCAGGATAACAGTGACGAGAAATGTGATCCAGCGGCTTTTTTGCGATCTTGGCATGGGGGGTGCATGTTGTTAATATCGAGGAACGTCACATGAACAGCGTCCTGGCGACTATGACGATGGTCCTGATCGTCGCCATCTTCCTGACCGGTTGCCTGACGGTCGAAAAGAAATCCTACAAGATTACGATGACGGGGGAACAATCCGGCAAGTGCACGATCACCTACTACAACATCGTGTCGACGAAGGATGACGGCAAGGATATATCGTTCAAGGACTATGCCGAGCTGGTGACCGACTATCTCGAAGGTACGAAGCTCGAAGATGAACTGGTAGGATGTCGTAACGTCACGAAACGTCTGTACACACAGGGCGACAAGCTCTGCGGTGAAATATCCTTCGACTTCGACAGTCTTTCGACCGTCCGGATGTATCGCTACAATGCCGCCGCCCCGTTGATGATGTACGTATCCGGGCTCAGCAACGAGACGTATGCCACCAGCAACGGTACGTGGGGTGGAGAACGAATGCCGGTCGTATTCTGGGCGGCGAATGCGAAGGAGCTGACGTTGCAGAATACGGTCACGGAGATCGACACGGGACACGTGGGCCTGGCTCCGCAGTACGAACAGTGGAAACACATGAAACGATGAGGGGTACCTTCCCGTCGGTACGCGGCAGTGGTCGCACATTCATTGGAACATCCACGAACGACACAGGATGACGATGCTACGCTTTTCGATGATGATGATCTGTACGATCTGTATCGGTTGTGCCGGAACGGGCATGAAGAAGGCGGCCACACCTCCGAGTCTTCTCTGGCGTGTACAGGTTCCGGACGGAACGCAGTCCTACGTCTTCGGTACGATTCACGTCCGCGACTCGTCGATCTTCATGCAGCGCGACTCCATCCTGATCCTGATGCAACGTTGCAAGGATCTCTATGCGGAGCTGAATCTCGATTCGGCCGCCTCGTCCCTCGATCCCTCCGCGATGATGATTCCGGGCGGGAAGACGCTGAAGGACCTGTACTCGCCCGCGGACTATGACCTGATCATGAAGGCGCTGAAGGAGAAGCTGGGACCGATGGCCGTCATGGCCGATATGCTGAAGCCCGCCGCCATCGTGGCCCTGCTCAGCCTGGATGGAATGGAGACGACTGCCGATCAGGGAATGGACGAATTCCTGTGGTCGGAAGCGCGTCGACGGGGTCTTGATGGACGGAGCCTTGAAACGGTGGACGAACAGCTTTCCGCGCTGGACGCGATGCCGAACGAGATGCTGACGGAGTTCGTCAAATCCATGGGTGAACAGGATTCATCGTCGAAGGCGCTGCTGAAGGCCTATATCGGTGAAGATCTTTCGTCCATCGACGATCAGATGAAGGAACTCGACGCATACGGTCAGTTCTCCGCGGCCATCAACACGCGCCGCAATGCGCGTATGGCCGACCGGCTGCAGGCAGTCATGAGATCGAAGCCGGTCTTCGTCGCCGTGGGCGCTGCACATCTGCCGGGTAGCAAGGGGCTGCTCGCCGAGCTACGTGAACGGGGCTTCCTCGTCTCCCCCGTTCTCGGTGGACGTCGCCTCGATATCAGAACGATGAAATGATCGTGTGAGATGCTGGCCACACCGACTGGACGTCAGGGTACGCCAAGGACGATCTTCCGTATGACGGATGCGCGGCGCTGCAACGTCGCCACGTACCCGCCGGGTTGCAGGGAAGGCCCCGCGAACGGTGTATCGAAGGTGTGGGTAGCCGTCGGCTGCAGGATGCCTGCCGCATCGTGAATCGATACCCTCCAGCGATCATCCCTGTCGTCGTCGATGCCGATACGCCATGCACCACGGATAGGCTTGGGGGCTACGCCCATACCGGAAATAGTTACGGACGATATATTCTCATCGCTTATGGAGACGATGGACGACAGGACCGTGCGTGCCGCTTCGGCCAATGCGATGGCGCGTGTCACTGCTGCTTCTTCGAATACCTTCGCCGGAAGGTAGAGAGAGGCCGTCGTATTGGTAATGGAGGTGCGGACGAGGATGACGTTCGTCAATGGTCCTTGCGACCACGAGTACAACGACTGTCTGAACTGCAGTCCGGGAGGAAATCCCGTTTCTGCGGCAATGTCCTCGCCTTCCCCGTAGTACGCCAGGTCTCCGTCGTGGAAGCTGGCGGTCAGATCTTCATCGCCGAAGCCGCGACCGATGGTGACCTTGTACCGATCGGCGAGGTGTGAACACGTCCTGATTCTGCGAGTTGCGGAGCCAGATGTTGCCCGACATTCCCCGTGCGATGCCGAAGCCACCGATCCCGATGCTGGAACGCGTGAATTCGCAAGGACTCGTTGTCGTGGACAAGGTATGTTCCCTGCCCCCGGAGCGATGCCGACGAACGGAGAAGAGCCAGTATCGTCGCTCCACGAACGAGGTTCACGGGCAGGATCACGGGATCACTCCACGTATGGACAGGCGACGATCGCTCCGCTCTTCTTGGACTGCATTGGAGGCACCGCATTCGCGCAGTCCGGTCTTGCGATCGGACAACGCGTCCGGAAGCTGCAACCGCTCGGTTTGTTGAGCGGTGTCGGAATGTCCCCTTCGAGCATGATGCGTTGCTTGTCCTTGCGATGCGGATCGGGCTCCGGTACTGCGGAGATGAGTGCTCGTGTATACGGATGCGTCGGGTCGAAATAGACGTCGTCAGCCGAACCGATCTCCACCATGCTACCGAGGTACATCACGGCGATACGCTGGGAGATGTGGTAGACGACGGAGAGGTCGTGAGCGATGAAGAGATAGGACAGGCCGAATTCCTTCTGCAGGTCGTCCATGAGATTGACGACCTGGGCCTGCACCGACACGTCGAGAGCTGATACCGGTTCGTCACAGACGATCAGGTCGGGATTGGTGGCCAGGGCACGTGCGATGCCGATACGCTGGCGTTGTCCGCCGGAGAATTCATGCGGGAAGCGTGCTGCGTATTCGGGTTGGAGTCCTACCTTCTCGAGTAGCCATGCGACCTTGTCGTCGATCTGCTTCGACGACATCGACGAAGCCTTGTGCAGTTCGAGGGGCTCACCCACGATCTGGCGCACGGACAGACGCGAGTTGAGCGACGAGTACGGATCCTGGAATATCATCTGGATCTTCTGCCTGAAGGACTTCAGATCCTTCTCGCGCAGCTCCAGGAGGTTCGTCTTCGTGCCGTCTTCCGCGAAGTAGTTGATCTCGCCGCCGAGCGTGACGTCCGGCGACACATGACGAAGGACATTGACGATGGCGCGGCCGACGGTCGTCTTGCCGCAACCGGATTCCCCTACCAGACCGAGCGTCTCACCACGATTGATCGTGAAGCTGATGCCGTCGACCGCCTTGACGTCCGCCACGCGGCGCTGGAACACACCGCCGAATACCGGGAAGTAGACTTTCAGGTCCTTGATTTCAAGCAACGGCTTGCTCATGCTGATACTCCGGCAGGCTCTACGAGATGGCAACGGACGGAATGGCCGGGGACGATTTCACGCAACGGCGGTTCTTCCGTATCGCACTTGGCGATCTTCACTTCGCATCGCGTGCAGAATTTGCAGCCGACAGGAAGGTTCTGGATACTCGGGACGTTGCCTGGAATGGCCTGCAGACGCTGGTGCTTGGAACGTTCCTTCTCGGGACGCGGAATGGAGTTCAGCAGCCCCTTCGTATATGGATGGAGCGGCGAGTCGAAGAGGTCCTGGACCGTCGCCACTTCCTGGATCTTGCCGCCGTACATGACGATGACGCGATGGCACAGTTCGGCGACCACGGCAAGATCATGCGTGATCAGCACGATGGCCGCTTCCTTGCGGCGGGTCTTGAGTTCGAGCATCAGCTCCAGGATCTGTGCCTGGATGGTCACGTCGAGTGCGGTCGTCGGCTCGTCGGCGATCAGCACGGCCGGATTGCATGCGAGGGCGATGGCGATCATCACGCGCTGGCGCATACCGCCGGAGAACTGGTGCGGATAGTCGTTGATACGCTTCTCGGGATCGGGGATGCCCACTGCACGCAGCATCTCGATGGCGCGCAGGCGCGCTTCCTTCGCCGACAGCTTCTCGTGAGCCTGCAATACTTCGGCGATCTGCATACCGACACGGAAGACGGGATTCAGCGACGTCATCGGCTCCTGGAAGATCATGGCGATCTCCTTGCCGCGGATCTTGTACATGTCCTGATAGGACAGCTTGACGATGTCCATGCCCTTGTACTTGATCTCACCGCCCATGATGCGTCCCGGAGGATCCGGAATCAGCTTCATGAGCGACAGGGCCGTAACGGACTTGCCGGAGCCCGATTCGCCCACGATGCCGAGCACTTCACCCTTGAAGACATCGAACGAAACGCCGTCGACGGCCTTCGCCCAGTTGCCTTCGATATTGAAGTAGGTCTTGAGGTCGCGGACCTCGACGAGTGGTTCCTGTGTCATTAGCGCAGACGCGAGAATACTTTCGGATCGAATGCCTCACGAACGCCTTCTCCGATGAAGACGACGAGCGTGAGGGTGAAGAACATGGCCGCCATGGGAACCATGACGAGCCAGTACTTGGTAAGGTACTGAAGGCCGACACCGATCATCTGTCCCCACGACGGCGTTGGCGGAGCGAGTCCGAAGCCGAGGAAGTCGAGGCTGACGAGCGCTGTGATGGCTGCCACGAGAGCGAACGGGAAGAACGTGATGACGGGTACCAGCGTATTCGGGAAGATGTGCTTGAGGAGGATCTTGCGCGTCGGAACACCGATCGACACCGCTGCCGCCACGTAGTCCTTCGACTTCTCGCGGTAGAACTGTGCCCGCATCTGCGTACAGATGGCCATCCACGCGAAGATGGTGAGGAAGACGGTGAGGAGCAGGAAGGTCGGCTCCACGAAGCTGACGGCGATGATGATCAGGAAGAGGAACGGCAACGAGCTCCATATTTCCAGGAAGCGCTGCATCAGCATGTCGAACCATCCTCCGATATAGCCCATGAGGGCGCCGATGGGAATGCCGATCAGGTATTCGAGGATGGCCACGAGCAGGGCGAAGGACAGTGATACGTTGAAACCGTAGGACATGCGCGACAGGACATCGCGGCCCCGGTCATCCGTACCGAGCCACCGCGAACGTCCGTTCGGGTCGGCCTGGAAGGGTTCGAGGAATTTCTCGTTTCCGGTCGTCGTGAAGTCTTCGTTGGGCCCGAACGGATAGAGGGGCATCAGCACCCAGTTGTCCCCGTTCTGCTTCTCGAAGCGTTCCTGGAGTGCACGGTAGTCGCACTCGCCATTCTCCCCCGTCATACCGAAGGTCGTGCCACTGAAGAAGCTCGATGGCTTCAACGATTCGATGGGGATGATGCTGGCGATGAAGTCGCGGCCCGCCGGCGAATACCACTCCCCTTCGTAGCTGACGACGAGGGCCTTGTTGTTCACGGCCAACGGCAGAAGGAACGACAGGAGGTACGAGACCGCCAGGATGATGAGCGAGTAGTAGCCTCGGCGCAACGTCTTGAACTTGCGCCAGCGGCGTTGGTTGATGGTTTGAGGTTTGGATGGAGTCGCACTCATGGCAGCTTACCGGAAGCGGATGCGCGGGTCGACCAGCGCAAGCATGAAGTCTGAGATGATCGAACCGACCAGCGTCAGGATGACGTTGATGACGGTGAAGGCGAAGAAGACGTTCGAATCGCGATAGACGATGGCCTCGAACGACAGCTTGCCGATTCCGTCGATGTTGAAGGCAACCTCGATGAGATAGTTGCTGGCGAGCAGCACGGAGATGACGCTACCGATCGTGGCCATCAGCGGAATGATGGAGTTGCGCATGCCGTGCATCCAGATCACGCGCGATTCGCGCAGACCCTTGGCGTAGGCGGTACGGATGAAGTCCTGTCCGAGCGTGTCCAGCAGCGAATTCTTCATGAGCATGGTGAGCGTCGCGAAGCCGCTGATGGTATAGGCGATGGTCGGAAGGACGAAGTACCAGAGCCTGTCCCCTATCTTTTCGATCAACGACAGTTGATCATAGTCGTTGGACTGGAAGCCGCCCGTCGGGAATATCTGCAGGAAGGATCCGCCGCCAAGGAGGACGAGCAGCAATGCGCCCAGTGCCCAGCCCGGAATGGAATAACCCACGAAGACGGCACTCGACGAAATGACGTCGAACGTGCTCCCATGGCGCAGCGCCTTCTGCACACCGAGGTAGAAGCAGATGATGTAGCTGAGGATGAAGCCGATCAGCCCGAACTGCATCGATACGTGGATGCGGTCCATGATCAGTTCCGTCACGGGCTTGCGATACTGGAAGGACCGGCCGAAGTCGAACGTGAGAAGTCCACTGCGTTCGAGTCGATAGACCCACACGCTGTTGGCCGTCTTCGACGGATCGATATGCCATTCGTCGAGTCTGACGCTCTGGTTCTCGTATTCGAAGACGGCGAGCTGGCCTGTCGCGTCCTTCTTGACGATGACGCGATGCCCTTCGCCGACGTTACGCGGCTCGCCGATGGCGGCCTGGTAGTCGTCGACCGGGCGAGGCCACGTTCCGAGCCAGATGAGGTAACGCTTCCAGATCGGTTCGTTGACCTGATGATAGCGTTGCAATGCCTCGAGCTGACTCGGTGGAATCGCCATCCCCTCGGTACCGAGGGCACTTCCCGCACCCTCGGCGCCGTTGCCCTTCTTCAGGGCATTCAGTTGCTGCTCGTACGCGCCACCGGGAGCGTACTGGACGATGAAGAAGACAACGATCGTACAACCAAGGAACGTCGGAATCGCCAGAAGCAGACGCCGAATAAAGTACTGGAGCATGTGTTAGCGTTTGTACTGTTTCCAGAACTTCATTTCGATGACCGACTTCGGATCGGCGAGAGCGCTCTTGTTCTTGCGCGCTTCGTCCAGGGCCTGCTGCTTGGCCGGATCGTGCCACCACGTCGTGGCGATCGTGCGATAGGCATAGGCGAGCTGGGCATACCTGGGCAGACCGTACTCCGGCATGCCGAAGCGGTTCCAGTGCGCTACGCGGATCCCCTTGGGATTCCACCAGAAGCTGGACATGTAGGTCTGATAGGCCAGACCGTCGATCTCGCGGATGATTTCGATCTGATGCTTGATGTCGAACGTCGAATCGTATTCGGCGCAGAGCTGATCCACGCGGGCGCTCTTGAAGCCCTGGATGTTGTTGTTGTCGTTCTGGTCGGCCAGCTTGCTGAGGAGCGACGTTTCGGGATTGGGGGTGACGAGGCCACCGTATCCGTAGGCGAAGATCGTGAAGTTACGTTCGTCGACGTTCTTGAGGATGGCGTTCCAGTCCATGAACTTCAGCTTGAGATCGATACCGGCCTTGCGGAGTTCCTGCTGATACGGCGTCAGGAAGCGCTCCAGCGGCTTCTGGATCGGCAGTTCGATCACGAACGGCTTGCCGTTCTTGGTAAGGAGACCATCCGAGTTACGCGTTGCCCATCCTGCTTCGGCCAGCAGCTTCTGCGCCTGCTCCGGATCGTACTGCACGGGCGGGTTGGAAGGGTTGGCGTATACGGTGTTCGGTTGGAAGGTATTGTAGATTTCGTAGTCGTTGTACAGCAGCTTTTCGACGACGGCCGCACGATTGTACAGCATCTGGAAGGCCTTGCGGATGCGGATGTCGTCGAACGGCGGCTTGCGCATGTTGAAGGTGACGCCCTGCGTACCCATCGGACCGTCCGTATACATACGACGGCGCAGAACCCAGCCGTTCTTGAGGGCATCGTACGTGGTATCGTTGATCCACTTCTCCGTGGTCATCATGTTGAACCGATACATGTCGGATTCACCGGACTTGAACTTCTCGTATTCGAGAATTGGATTGTCCTTGACCACGAGAACGTTGATGCGATCGAAGTTACCGGTACCCTTGTTCATGGGATAGTCCTTGGCCCAGTAGTCGTCACGGCGCGTCATTGCATAGGACTGGCCGGCCTTGATGTCGGACTCGAGGGCGATGTATTCGCCCGAGCCGGACGGCATGTTCATGTTGTACTTCTCGAGGAATTCCTTGCCCGTGAGATTGCCGATCTCGTGCGACGGCAGGATGAACATCCCCGTACCGAAATACAGGAGGTCACGGAAGTTGACGGTCTTGGCCTTCACTTCGACGATGTACTTCGACTTCGCGACGGGCGTCTCGAACTTGCCGTAGACGAGGTTGAGCGCTGGTTCGAGGATGGACGGATCGACGAGCAGCTTCCACGTCGCCACCACGTCTTCTGCCGTCACCGGCTTGCCGTCGGCGAAACGTGCGTTCGGATCGATACGGAAGGTGAACGTCTTCTTGTCGGTGCCGATCTTCCAGTGCGTCGCGATGCCGGGAGCATAGTCCAGCGTGATAGGATGCTGCGAGATCAGTGTCTCATAACAAATGGCGGCAATATCCTGCGTGTTGACCGTCGTGGAACCCTGGCCATACGGACGGAACGTGTTCGGGAACGAGCTTTCCGTATAGGATATCTGACCACCGGTCTTCGCATTCGGATCGGAGACGAGCTTGATGTCTTCGTCGGTCGGCACATAGGTCACGAATCCCATACCTTCGGCGATCTTTTCGAATCCCGCGCCACCGAGGGAGTCCGGTACGCTCGGATCTGCTCCGGGCGGCGTATCGAACTTTTTCCACGTGTTCTTGACGTTGAGGGAATCTGAAGGGGTCGTTGTCTTCCGGCCGCAACCGGAAAGAGCGAGCGATACGACGGCGACAGCCAGTATCGTCAACGAGAAAAGACCAGGATGCCGACGGACCATGATCGTGGTGCTCCAAATTGTGTAGGCATGCGTATGCGTCAACGGATCGAACAGCAAATATACGTGGCGCCGTTTCCACAGGCCAAGTTTTTGTTTTGCTCACGAAGAGCGCAATTTCGCATATCTCCATGCATCATCAACGTATACGCCCTTCATGAAGACGATCCTCCCCGAAGACCTTCCCCATCGTGATCGCCACCAGTTGCTGCTCAGCGGCGTCGCCCCCCGTCCCATCGCCTTCGTCGCCAGTCAGGACCGTGAAGGACACGTCAATCTGAGCCCGTTTTCCTTCTTCAACGCCTACTCGTCGAGGCCTCCGATCGTGGCCATCGGACCGGCCGTGAGCGCCCGTACGGGTGTGGCGAAGGACACGTGGCTGAACATTCTGGAAACGGGTGAATGTACCATCAGCGCCTGCACCTATTCGATGGTGGAAAGCGTGAACCTGGCCTCGTGCGAGTACCCGCGAGGCGTGGACGAATTCGTGAAGTCGGGCTTGACGAAGCGTCCTTCGTCGTATGTGACCCCGCCCGGTGTAGCCGAGTCCCCGTTCATCATGGAATGCCGGCTGATGGAAAGCATCGAGCTGCGGCGCGATATCGGCGGCAACGGTAATATCCTGTTGCTGGAAGCCATCTGCTTCCATGTATCGGACAGCGTCATGGTGGATGGACGCATCGATCCGCGGCGGATGGATCTGGTCGCCCGCATGGGCTACAATTACTACAGCCGGGTGTCGCCCGAGGCCGTCTTCGAAGTGCACAAGCCCACATGGAACGGTATCGGCGTGGATGCGCTGCCCGATCATATCCGCGAAAGCGACATCCTTACCGGAAACGATCTGGCGAAGCTCGCAGGCGTCCAGGTATTACCCATGCTCGATGGATCCTTCCCGACCTTCACGTCGGAGTTCACGGCGGATTCCATCGATGTCGAACTGGCCGCCGGCAAGCCTGAAGCCGCACTCTATGTGTTCATGAATTCAGGACAACGCCACGACAGGAATGCCCGGCACCGTATCGCGCAGGAATTCCTCCGCAAGGCGATGGTGGACGAAGCCTGGCAGACCCTGCTCCTAATGGAGTAAGGATGCGGTGTGGATCGTCGACGTCGTGCGGACGACGATACGGTAGGCGCCCGACGGCAACATGCGCGTGTCGATCTGGAAGCGTACCGCACGGCCGTCGCGTTGTGAAGGCTGGGCCGCCATCAGCATGCGTCCGGTGACGTCGTAGAGTTCGAGACCGATCTCCCCCGCGTCGTCCGTAGCCACGACGATGGATGCGACGTCGACGACGGGATTGGGTGCGATGCTGACACCGGCGACAGGCCTGCCGCCGTCCTCGTTCACGCCGGTCGTGATGATGCCCGACTTGAATACGCCGTGACCGTACGTGCCGCAGTAGGCGGCCATCTTTCCTGTCGGGAGCTGATCACGCGTCAGTTCGACGGTGCGTACGATGACGTCCTGAGGAAGACCGTCGTTCCACTGTTCCCAGCCATCGCCCCAGTTATTGGAGACGAGGATACCTCTCGTGTCGGCCGCAGCGAGAAGGGCGCTGCCCCACGTCGGATGTTCGAGAATGCGCCAGATGCGCGTGTTCTCCGTTCCCTTCAGCCTGAACCACGTGCGTCCGGTATCGTTGCTCTTGAACATGCCGGTGCCGACGCTGGACGTGCCGACGATGGAGTCCGTACCACAGTAAACGACGTTGGAGTGGAAGCGCGAGGGCCATACGCAGAGGACACGCTTGCCTTCGAGGCCGATGGAATCCTTGGACCATGTGACGCCGTTGTCCCGTGACCACAACACGCCCGGCAGGCCGCGACCGTCACCGGCCATGAAGACCAGGGCCGTGTCGGCTTCGCTGATGGCGATGCTGCGTGTGGATACCGGCTCGTTACCCGGGCGTACGAGCGTCTTGCACGAATCGGTCGACGTCTGGAAACCATCGCTGGTATTGACCTGTGCCGTCATGATCAGCGGCGGATCGTAGGCACGCACGAGGAACTGTTCGATCTTCATGAGGTCGTTCTCCGGTTGCGTCGACCACTCTTCACCGGCATTGGTGGAGCGGACGAGGCCTCCGGTGAAGGAGAAGGGCTTGATGACTGCAGCGATCCAGTAGCGGGAATCGGCGGGTAGACGGAGAATGTCGCGTACGGAATATCCCTTCAGGACCGGATCGCTCCACGTTCCCCCATCGTTGCTGCTGATGCGATAGCCCATTCCGGAATAGTATTCCATGTTGGCGTTCGCGTCTTCGTACAGCGGAGGTGCGGAATCGCCGCATACGACCAGGGCGTCGGGCGAGCTGAAGACCTTGATGCGATGTACGTAGGGTTCCGTTCCGGGCAGTGCTTTCCACGTCTGTGCCTGCGTCGCGGCGGTGAAAAGGGAGAGGGCGGCGAGAAGGATGATGTGTTTCATGTCGATATCGACGAGTTGGTCAATGAGTTGGTTCCACGGCGCACAGCAACGTGCCCTTTTCCACGGCGATCCCTTCCTGTGCGGTCAGATGCTGGATGATACCGGCGATCGGCGACTTGATGGCATTCTCCATCTTCATGGCCTCGAGCGTGAACAGGGTGTCGCCCTTCTTGACCGTCGTGCCGGTTGACGTGAGGATGGTCTTCAGAAGTCCGGGCATCGGTGCGGCCACGCGTACCACGCGCGACTGCGCGGCCGGCGAAGCCTGGAGGATGGCGAGAAGGGCGTCGTGACGTTCGTCGATGACCTTGGCGGTGTAGGTATAGCCACGCAGGGAAATGGCGACATGGCTGATGCCGTCGCTCGTGATAACGACGGGAACCGTCGTTCCGTCGATGTCCGCCTGCCATACATGGCGTCGTCCCGTCGGTTCGAGCCGTACCGTCATACCGTCCGTCGCTGCCGTACCCTTCGCATCGAGATCGACGGCTGCGGAACGGCCGTCGATCTCCGTTGAAACGATGAATCGCATTGGAATTTCAGTGTGATGTGACTGCGAAGATAGGCAGGCCGCAGGCGAGCACCAACATGTTTGGGAGGTGCGTGCACTCGTCGGAGCGATATGCATCTACGGCTTGCAGGTCATGAGGAAGAGACGTCCGCCGTACACGCCGAGGGCCTTGAACGCATCCGCCTTGACGTCGTAGACGGTCGGGCCCGCACTGTCGCACATGCGGCCAAGACGCATGATGTCGAGTTCGACGTCCCACATGACGAGCGTCGTGGCGGACGAGTATCCGACGTAGTGCTTCGTCGGATGGACTGCGAGCCGGGCGCCCGTGCTGACCCGTCCCTTGACACGATAGCGTTTGCCGTTGACGGCGAAGAACTCTTCGCTGTCGCGCCCGGCATAGACCAGGAAGGCACCGTTGTTCGAGAACGTCAACGGACCCGTTTCGAGTCCTGCCGAATAATCGGCGTTGTTGAACATGATGACCCTGGTACCGCGCCGCGTCGCACGATAGGCGACGAGCGGGTCTGCCGGGCTGAGCGTGACGTCCGAGATACCTTCCACGACCGGACTCATCCAGGGCTGGATGTAGTCATCCGTGTACATGTAGACGTAGGCCGGACCGGTGCTGGCCGCGGAGAATGCACAGACCGTTCCGGAAGGATTCACCTGGAGCATGTTCACGAAGGTCAGGTTGGATGCGAGTTCCTCGTCACCGAGATAGACCGTATATCGCGCTCCGTTTCCTATCGCATAGAACGGACGGGCATCGGCCCAGATACCTCCGAGCTGGATGCTCTCGCCTAGTGCGACGTCCTCACCGTTGCGGACCAGAGCCTGGGAGTTCCCGCGCTGGCCGACGTACCATACGGTGATCCCCGCCGGATCGAAGGCGAACGTACCCGTTGGATTCAGACATCGATAGGTTCGCTGGCCGTTCGTGAGTACGCGATCGGTTCCGTTGAGGACGACATACCAGAGCTCGTCGCTGGCCGGCGGATACATCAGCGATTCCAGCCCGGTTCCTTCGATATGCCTGCTTCCTTCGGCGGTGACGATGGACCATTGCGTGTTGCGTTCGCCGATGGTTCCCCAACTGGCTCCACTGCGGGAGAATATCGGTGGTTCGATCCTGTTGAACGGACCGTAGCGCTTGCCATCGACGTAGAGATGTTCTATTCCCTCGAACGGCTGCGTGATCGCCCACCAGTGTCCTGTGGAATCGATACCGTATTTGACGAGCGGTTCCTCGTTGCCGAGAAGCATCGTATCGGTACAGTCGGCATGCATCGTCGTGGTCGCACAGAGCATGACGAGCAGGACACTCAGGATCGCGGACGATGGTCGTGGGATGTTCGGCATGAGCATGGACGATGATCGATCGGGTTGTTGTTGAGACGTCAGTCGCGTACGTATACCTGCCGTTCCGTAACGACGCAGCGCAGAGGAACGTCGTGGATGTCGACCGGTACCTTCGCGACCTTCTGGCATTCGTAGGCGAGGCCGATGCTGACGGCATCGGTCGCCGAAAGGAAGCGGTCGTAGAATCCCCTTCCGTAACCGACCCTGTTGCAGGAGGCATCGAAGGCCGCCAGCGGAACGATGACGACGTCGTTCGTCGTGAAGCCGTCGTCGTCCGTCGTATCGCCATGTTCATCCGGAACGGGCTCGTGGATGCCGAAGCCGCCCGGCGCCCATCGCGTGGCATGCGTGACCCGTACGTGGCGCATGACATCGGCTACGACGACAGGAACGTAGACGTCCTTGCCCGTGGCCCAGGCGTATTCGATGAAGGGCATCGTCGCCACTTCCCCACGGATATCGCGATAGACGTGAATGCGCTTCGCTAGCTGGAAGGCCCTGATCTTGTGAGCCCGCTCGAAGATCAACTGATTCCAGAACGACCGTTCGTCGTCCTTGATGTGCGCACGCGATTCTAGTGCAGCCGTACGTACCGTCTTCTTCTCCGAAGTGATGTCGTTCATGATGTCGTTGTCGTGATGGTTCGACGTGATGCGAGATAATCCGGAAGGATCATGCCAGCAAGCATGATGATCGCGCCGACGACCTTGGCCATGGACCAGGATTCGTCGAACGCCACGAAGGCGATGGCCGAAGCGGCGAGCGGCTCGACGGCGAAGATCATGCCGGCACGGACCGGATGCGTGTATTGCTGGAAGCGCGTCTGCACCCAGGTCGCGAGTACGGAGGCGACGACGGAGCAGTACAACAGACTCCAGACGATGGAGGTATTCCACGTGAACCGGAAGGCGCCTCCTTCGAGGATGAGTTCGGTGATGCCTGCCAGGATGACCGTCATACCGAACTGCATGATGACCAGGGCGTTCTGCTTGTCCGGATCGTCGCGCAGCTCGGACGTCCAGACGTCGATGTAGGTCAGGTAGAATGCCCACAGGAGTGCGCTGATCAACGTCACGATGTCGCCTATCCTGAATCCGCCCATGCTTGCCTCGGTCAGCAGCCAGAGGCCGACGACGACGATCACCGCAGCGACGAGATGCCTGGGCCTGATGGATGTGCCCGTGACGCCGCGGTGGATGAACGGGACGAAGATGATGGCCGATCCGGTGATGAAGGCACTCGATGAAGCCGAGATGCTCGTCAGTCCGACGGACTGGAGCAACAGGCAGATGCCATAGAGACTGCCGAGCGCCATGCCGCGCATCACGAGACGGCGATTCCAGCCACGCATCGCACGTGGCCAGATGGCGATGGCCATGACGAGGGCGAGGCCGAAACGCAGGAGGACGAAGACGGCCGGAGATGTCGTTACGAGCGCATCCTTGATGATGGCGAACGTACCGCCCCACAGGCACGTGATCAGCAGAAGCAGTGCTTCGGCTCTCCGTTGCGTCATGACGTTCCGTCCTGTCCCATGTTCGTGTAGAACCGTGCGGCCGCCTTCATGCCTTCATGGAAGTTCGACATGTCGAAGTGTTCGTCCGGCGAATGGGCGTTCTCGTTGTTGAGCCCGAAGCCCATCAGCACCGTCGGAGCCTTGAGCACGGTGTCGAAGAGCAGGACGACCGGAATGGAACCACCTTCTCGTGTGAAGCGGCAGCGCTGACCGAACGTTTCCTCCATCGCCCTGGCGGCGGCATGCATGGCCTTCGTATCCCTGGGCACGAGGACGGGATCGGCACCGTGGAGATCGGTGACGGTGACGGTCACTCCCTGAGGTGCGATCCGCTGGATGTAGTCGGTAAACTTCTTTACGATATCGGCGGTGCGCTGATGTGGCACGAGTCGCATGCTGACCTTCGCCATGGCTTTCGCAGGAAGAACGGTTTTCGCACCTTCGCCGGTGAATCCGCCGAGCATGCCGTTGACGTCCAGTGTGGGCCGTGCCCACAGGCGTTCGAGCGTCGAATATCCTTCTTCGCCATAGAGAGTATCGACACCGACGTCATCCTTCAGACGCTGGTCGTCGTATTCGAGTTGTCCGAGCTCCATGCGTTCCGTGTCGTCGAGCGACAGGACTTCGTCGTAGAATCCGGGAACGAGGATACGTCCGGTCCTTACATCCTTCAGTTGTGCGAGGATACTCGCGAGCGCGTTGAGCGGGTTGTTGACGGCGCCGCCGTACGATCCCGAATGCAGGTCGCGATCGGGACCCTGGACGTCGATCTGAAGATAGGCCAGGCCGCGCAGTCCGTAGACGAGACCAGGGATACCCGGAGCGAACATTGGTGTATCCGACACCGCGACGGCATCGCATCGGAGCATGTCCGCATGCTGCCGAACGAAGGGAGCGAGGTTCGGACTGCCGATTTCCTCTTCGCCTTCGATGAGGAACTTGACGTTGACGGGGAGACCACCGGTCGTGGCGATCAGCGCTTCGAGAGCCTTGACATGCAGGAAGACCTGTCCCTTGTCGTCCGTCGCACCACGGGCATAGATCCTGCCGTCACGCACTTCGGGCGCGAAGGGCGGCGTGGTCCACAGGTCGATGGGATCGACGGGCTGGACATCGTAGTGACCGTAGAACAATACCGTCGGCTTGTCGGGTCCGGCACCGAGATGCTCGGCATAGACGATGGGGTGGCCGGGTGTGTCCAGGACGCGGACATCCGGCATGCCGATGGACGTAAGATGTGCCGCGAGCCATTCGGCGCAACGGCGGACGTCGGGAATCGCCGACGGGTCCGTGCTGACGCTGGGAATGGAGAGGAAGTCGTGCAGTTCCGCATCGAATCGTGCGGCATTCTCGGCAAGATAGGTCAGTGTCTCTGTCATGATCGGGGTGGAATGCTGAAGGATGGTTCGAAAATACGCTACGACAGTTCGGTGACGCCTGACATCAGGGCCTCTTCGTACAGGGCTTCGTACTGGGGGACGATGAGGGAGATGTCGAACTTCTCCACGGCGCGTTTGCGCGCGTTCTCGCTGAAGATGTTGAGCTTCTTGGGATTGGAGAGCAGTTCGACGCAGTACTTGGCCATGCGTTGCACATCGCCGAGTTCGGCGATGTAGCCCGTATCTCCGTGCGCGACGACTTCCGGAATGCCGCCGATGTTCGTGGCCACGACGGGCACCGAACAGCTCATGGCCTCGAGGGCCGACAGACCGAAACTCTCCTGCTGGCTCGGAAGAAGGAAGATGTCGGCCACGGAAAGGATTTCCGGCAGGGCCGACTGCTTTCCGAGGAACTTCACGTGATCGACGAGACCGAGATCGCGCACGAGCCGTTCGGCTTCGGAACGTTCGGGGCCATCGCCCACCAGGAGCAGCGTGGCATTGATGCTCTTGCGTACTTCGGAGAGGATGTGGATGCAGTCCTGTACCCTCTTCACCGGACGGAAGTTGGATACGTGCATGAGAATGTGTTCGCCGTTGCCGCGTATCTGACGTTCCAGTTGCGTGCACCGCGTACGCTGATACAGGTTCGTATCCACGAAGTTAGGGATCACGCGTATGGACATGTCGGGCGCGAAGTTCTGCCGCGTCTTCTCCTGCAGGAAGCCCGATACGGCCGTCACGACGTCCGAACGCTCCAGTGAGAACTTCACGAGAGGATGGAAGGACGGTTCGAGTCCGACGAGGGTGATGTCCGTGCCATGCAGCGTCGTGATGAGGCGCATGGGCTTGGAGCCCTGCATGATCTCCCGCGCCAGATATCCGCTGATGGCATGCGGAATGGCATAGTGGACGTGCAGGATATCGAGGTTCTCGTACTTGGCGACGTCGATGATCTTGCCTGCCAGAGCCAGGGTGTAGAGATTGAATTCGAGCAGTGGATACGTCGGCGTCTCCACCTCATGATAGTAGATGTTATCTTGGAACCTGTCCAGCCTCATGGGCTGGGCATAGGTGATGAAGTGGACGCTGTGACCACGCCGTGCCAGTTCCTGGCCGAGTTCGGTCGCGAGCACACCGCTGCCACCGTATGTTGGATAACAGACCATTCCGATACGCATGCACTTCCTTTTTCCAGTACGTGATGGCAACTGACGAATATTGGACCGTAGCTGCCGAAACGAGAGCCGAAATTACCATCAAACGTTCGGTCTTCCTTGCCTGTGCGTTACACAGCCCCGCGAGGGAGGACGCGATGGCCTACGTCGAGCGTTTGAGAAAAGAGTTCTTCGATGCCGTTCACCACTGCTTCGCCTACCGTCTGGGGCAGCATGGTCTCGATTATCGCATGTCCGATGACGGCGAACCGTCGGGTACCGCGGGCAAACCGATCCTCTTCTGTCTCCAGAAGGCGCAATTGACGGATTCGGTAGTGGTCGTAGTGCGTTATTTCGGCGGAATCAAGCTCGGCACGGGAGGTCTCGCACGGGCGTATTCGGAAGCGGCCACGGACGTACTCGCCTCGTGTCCCCGCCGCAAGGTCGTCCAGACCCGTCCGCTCTCCATTTTCTGCACGTACGACGATATCGCCCGTATCACCGGGCTGCTGGAAGAACTGGATATCCCCTTCCTGCCCATCTATGCCGACGCGGTGACGTTCGACGTCGACGTTCCTCAATCGCAGGTCGACTTCGTCATCGCCCAGGTGACGAGCCGCACGAATGCACGGGCGGGATACTCCCTGAGGGACTAGAAGTCCGCTCCGAGCGAGAACAGGTAGACCGGTTGGGAGAATATTCCCGACGCTTCGCGCCGCCATGCCACGTCGAAACGCAGCGGCAGGCCCAGTGCGAGCGATCGTATGCCGAAACCGGTGCTGTAGAGGATCGGATTGGAAGCGATGTTCCCATCCGGCGTATAGGCACGGTTACCGTCGTCGAACGCACCGCCCATGTCGAGGAAGAGCTGGGCCTGCAGACCCTGGAACAGGGCGGGAATGGGGCCGGCCTGGAAGGCGAAGAGCAGCGGGAACCGGAATTCGGCGTTACCGATGAAGTACTTCGATCCGTAGCGTTCGTTGATCCCCCATCCGCGCAGCGGCCATCCCGGTCGTGTGAAGGCGAAATCCTCGGGATTGACGAAGGGCCATCCGTTGGCGGAGAAGAAGCGGTTGAACCAGTTGTCCGTACCGCCGATGAAGAATTTCTGCGGATTGGCGCCCATGCTCATACCGCCTGCACCACGCAGTGCGATCGAATACGCTCCGCCGAGATGGATGTATTCGCGAAGGTCGGTGCGCAGCGTCACGAAGCCGAGACCGTTGTTGCCGAGTTTCGGCGATCCTTCGACGGTGAGGTTCGCGCGGGTTCCGTCGACCGGAGCCCAGAATCCCTGCAGCGTGTTGTCGTAGACGTAGGAAGCCTGCGGTACCGTCACGAAGCGGGACAGTGACGGCGACGTCGGGAAGTCGATGTTCTCGCGCGACATGGCCATGGCCTGGATGCCGAGGTCGAACCGTGAGTATCTGCTGAAGGGATACGATCCCCACAACGTCATGCCGTAGTTGCGCAGACGGAAGAGGACGGAGCCGATGTAGGTATAGCCGGCGTTGTGGAAGGCCGCCACACGATAGTCGACGATGTCCGGCAGGTAGCCGTAGGACAGGTAGAAGTTGCTGTTGCTGAGATCGAGGAAGAGATTGGCCTGGAAGTAGATCTCGTGATCGCCCATCATGTCCGTGAACAGCATCTGTGCTGTTCCCTGCGCGCCGTACCAGTTACTGTAGCCGGCATTGCCGGTGATGACGTCCGGACTGAACGATACGCGATAGTCCTTCGGCGTGAAGTCGGTGTTCACGCTGTCCTTGTTGCCGCCTTCCGTCGCACCCTTCACGACGACGTCCTCGTTCGGCGGCACGACCTTCTGGCGGCTGAAGTCGATGTCGAAGTTCCCGTAGGCGGCCACACTGTCCGGACGCGGTGCGTCGAGGTTGAGCATGATGGCCGACAGCGAGTTGCGGTTGTCGAGTTCCTGCTGGCGGAACTTCGTGAGCGGAAGCGTATCGCGCTCTTTCTGCTCGAACGGGAACTTGAGAAGGAAGAGGTCGTAGCCGACGCGGTTCTGCGACGAGAACAGCATCTTGGTGCCGTCCTTCGTGATCGAGATCTGGCTGACTTCCTGCAGCGAGTTCGTGCGCGCGTGGCGTTCGCCCGTCGCGAGACTCAGTTCCCAGAGGTTGCCGATACCGTTGTAGTCGGCTACGTAGAGGATGCTGCGATGGTCGGGTGCCACGACGATGGAGTACTTCCCGACCGAAGGATCGTTCGTGATGCGTCTGATCGAACCGGAGTCGAGCGTGATGCTGTAGATGTCGCGTTGCGAGACGTCATGCGTCCACATCGCGAAGTTGTCGATGGTCTCGCCGCCATCCACGAATCGTCCGCGATCCGAGATGAAGTAGATCGTGCGGCCGTCGGGGGCCCATGCCGGCTCCATGTCCGTGAAGACATCGTTGGTGAGCTGACGTAGCGAGTCATTGTCGATGCCGTAGGCGTACAGGTCGGACTGGGTTCCACCCGGTGCGGCGTCGAAGACGATGTACTTCCCGTCCGGCGACCACGATACGCCGCCCATCGTCTGGAATCCGAATTCCTTCCTGTCGTATCCCCCGCCGTCGACGTCGATGATGTAGAGGGCGTCCTGGCCGCCGGACTTGGCACCGACGGCAAGACGTTTCCCGGCAGGATCCCATGAGATGCCGGGTGTGAGGAAGTTCAGCTCCTCGAAATCCGTGCTGCGACCGCTGCTCTGCAGCTTTCGTACCTTCTTCGTCGCCAGTTCCATGACGTAGAGACCGAAGGTTCCGTCACGGTCGGAAATGAAGGCCACACGCTCACCGTCCGGAGAAACGGCCGGCGACGTGTTGTAGAAGTTGTCTTCCTTCTGGTGATTGGTCAGACGCGTCGAATAGTCTTCGACGTATTCGTACTTGTCGACGTCCGGGAAGTAGAACTTCTTGATGTCCTTCGCCCACTGATCCGACATCTCTTCGTACGTCATGCCGAAGGCAGCACGGAAGGTCTGATTGACGTCGCCGATGGAGCGGAACCTGTTGAACACCTCGCCCACCTTGCCCTTGCCGTACTTCTCGGCCACGTACCACCAGAATGCCTGGCCACCGCGATAGGCGAAGTAGCCGTTGAGCTGGTTCAGGCCGCGGAGGTATTCGCTTACGGCCACGTCGCGCATGAACTGGTCCGTCTTGATGTCCAGCCCACCCGTGCTCGAATATTCCGCGAAGCCTTCGTTCATCCAGATGGGAATGATGGCGCGGACGTTGTTGCTGAGAAGGGACTGGATGGAGCCGCCGTAGAACATGTCGTTCAGGACGGCATGCACGAGTTCGTGATGGATGACGTGGGCGAACTTCTGGTAGTCGCCTTCGAACGGAATCACGATACGGTTCTTGAAGAGCTCGGTCACACCACCGATTCCCTCCGACATGAATTCGTCGAGGACGTTCGTCTGCTGGAACTGGTTGTGCGAGTTATAGACGATGAAGACGATGCGCTTCGTGATCGAATACGTCAGCGTGCCTTCGATTTCCGTGAGGGCTTTTTCGGCCTTCAGTGCCGTGAACTTCGCGGCATATTCGCCGCCTTCATGGAAGTAGACGTCGAAGTTCTCCGACTGTATGAAGCGCCACTTGAATTTTTCGTATTGAACCTTGTTCTTGCCGAAAGGCAGGCTGCCGCCGATCTGTGCCAGCATGGGCGCTACGGCGAGCATGAGAAGAAGGGAGAGTGAGGTCAGCCGACGCATGCGTTCGTTCCTTGTCGATGTCAGATAGCCTGACGTCCAGAACCACGGTTTGTTACCAGGCCGTTGAGACGCAACAGCAGGCTGTTTTAGTGAGACGGGGCTTCGTTCTCGTTGCTGGAGTGCCTGCGGCGTCGCGTGCGTTCACGGCGGCGATTCAGGTGTTCCAGGCCGAGCTCTGCGGCCCGTTGTTCGGCGTCCTTCTTCGTCCGCCCCGTTCCCTTGCCGATGCAGCGGTCGTCCACGTAGACTTCCACCGTGAACTGTTTCTCGTGATCGGGTCCTTCCTCGAGGACGACGACGTAGCGCGGGGCGGCATGGCCCCTGCTCTGCACGTCTTCCAGCAGGAGACTCTTGAAGTTGGTATCGTGGACGAGACTTTCCTTGACCATGATGGGCAGGAGCTTGTTCACGATGAACTTCCGTACCTCGTCGAAGCCACGGTCCACGTAGACGGCAGCGATGATCGCTTCCAGGGCATCGGCGAGCATACTGTCGTTGCCGCGCTGGAGCGACTGCTTCGCGCTGAAGCTGAGGAAGAGGAAGTCCTCGAGGTGCATGGCACGGGCGCAGATGGCGAGCGATTTCTTGTTCACCAGCCAGGAGCGCATCTTCGTGAGTTCGCCCTCGAGCACTTCCCTGTTGTTGTAGAACAGGTATTCGGCCGTCACCATGCCCAGGATGGAATCACCGAGGAATTCCAGCCGTTCGTTGGAGCGGTGGTCGGGCGTATTGGCGACCTGGAGGTAGGAACGGTGCGTCAGCGCCTGCTCGAACATGGCCGGGTTGTGGATAGTGACGCCGAGAGTGGCCTCCAGCTCCGTCACCCGTTGGGCGGACAGGACGTTCATCGGCGGGAACAGTTCACGGGAGACGGCGTCGCCCGATGATCCTCTCACCGACGTGAACTTGAGCAGGTTGCTGTAGAGCTGGCGAACGATATCCTTCACGTACGTCCTCGTCGTGGTGGCCGTACGGCCGTTATCATTCTTCGAATGCCTTGAAGCATAACGTGGCGTTATGACCGCCGAAGCCGAAGGTATTGCTCAGGGCCGCGCGTATACGGCGCGGTTTGGGCGTATTGGCGACGTAGTCGAGCGTACAATCCGGGTCGGGGGTGAACTGGTTGATGGTCGGCGGAGCGATCTGTTCCTTCAGCGCCAGGGCCGTGGCCACGGCTTCGACGGCGCCGGCGGCGCCGAGAAGATGGCCCGTCATCGACTTCGTGGAGCTGACGGACATGGTATCGGCATGATCGCCGAATACCGTGCGGATGGCTGCCGATTCGGACCGGTCGTTGAACGGCGTCGACGTACCGTGAGCGTTGATGTAGTCGATATCCGAAGGAAGCAGGCCTGCGTCCTCGATGGCGAGGCGCATGGAGCGTACTGCACCTTCACCACCCGGAGCGGGTTGCGTGATGTGGAAGGCATCATCGGTAAGACCGATGCCGCAGATTTCCGCATAGATGGTAGCGCCACGATTCATGGCGTGTTCGAGGGTTTCGAGGACGAGAACGCCTCCCCCTTCACCCATGACGAAGCCGTCCCTGTCCTTGTCGAACGGACGGCTGGCCGTGGAGGGATCGTCGTTCCGCGTCGAGAGCGCTTTCATGGCGTTGAAGCCACCGATGCCCATGGGGCAGACGACGGCTTCGGAACCACCGGCGAGCATGACGTCGGCCATGCCGCGCTGCATGATCATGAGCGCATCGGCGATGGAGTGCGACGACGTTGCGCATGCCGATACGGTGCCGTAGTTCGGTCCCTTGAGACCGTAACGAATGGCGATATGGCCGGCAGCGATATCGGAGATGAGCATCGGTACGAAGAACGGCGAGATCCGGTCCGGTACGCCGTGTCGTTCGTACAGATTCTGTTGCTGATGGTGGTAGGTCCACATTCCGCCGATACCGGAACCGAAGATCACGCCCGTACGTTCACGGTTCGTGACTTCGAAGTCGATGCCGGAATCCTCGACGGCCATGATGGCCGCCGACATGGCGAACTGCGCAAAGAGGTCCATGCGCTGGACCTCCTTGCGCGAGATATGCAGAAGAGGATCGTAATCCTTGACCTCCGCGGCAAAGCGCGTTTCAAACTGCGTCGCGTCGAACCGTGTGATGGGCGCTGCCCCACTTCGGCCCGACATCATTCCCGACCAGAACGCATCCTTGGTGTTTCCGATGGGAGTGACGGCACCGAGGCCGGTGACGACGATACGTGGAACGTTATTCCGCGGCATAGGACCTACCGAAAGTTCAACGGGATCAGGAAGCCTTAGATTCGATATACGTGATTGCGTCGCCGACAGACTGGATCTTTTCGGCATCTGCATCTTCGATCGTCATGTTGAATGCACGTTCGAACTCCATGATGAGCTCTACGGTGTCGAGCGAGTCCGCACCGAGGTCATTGGTGAACGAAGCACCAGGCGTGACTTGCGATTCTTCAACGCCAAGCTTGTTGACGATGATCTCGGTCACCTTTTGCGCCACAGTCGACATAAAAACCCTCAGAGAATTGAGTTGAAGAAACGAACATTCACAGTTACATCGCCAGCCCACCGTCCACGTTCAGAACCTGTCCGGTGATATAGGAAGATTGATCGGAGAGCAGGAAGGAAACCACGCCGGCTATCTCATCGGGACTCGCAGGACGCTTGAGAGGAACCGACTCCGTAAATGCCGATTTCTGATCCCCCGTCAATTTGTCCGTCATGTCGGTCTCGACATAGCCCGGAGCGACGCAATTTACTAAAATGTTACGAGAGGCAAGTTCGCGCGCAAGCGAGCGTGTAAGCCCTACGAGACCGGCTTTCGCCGCACTGTAGTTGACCTGTCCGGCATTGCCGCCGAGGCCTACGATGGAGCCGATGTTGACGATCCGGCCCGAGCGTTGCGACATCATCGGACGTGCCACGGCACGGCATGCATAGAACACGCCGGTGAGGTTCGTGCGCAGGACGTCGTCCCAGTCCTTCGTACTCATCCGCATGATGAGGCCGTCGCGCGTGATGCCTGCGTTGTTGACGAGACCGTCGATGCGACCGGCCGTGGATACGACGTGGTCGATGAGGCCCTTGACGCTCTCTTCGTTCGAAACGTCGATCTGGAGATACTCCACCGTGCCGCCCGCCGCCACGATTTCCGCACGGATGGCTTCCGCACGTTCGGGTTGCGAATTGTACGTCGTGAAGACGCGGCCGCCTTCGGCCGCCAGACGTCGTACGATGGCTTCGCCGATACCACGCGATCCGCCCGTCACGATGAATACCTTGCCGTCATGCGTCGTTGCGGACATAGTCATGATCCTTTCGTCGACAAATAGCGTTCTACATCATCGGCCGTATCGATACCGTCGCACTGCACGTTGTCGATCGTTCTCTTCGCCAGTCCCTGCAGAACCTTGCCGGGACCTATTTCGACGGCTTCGGTGATTCCCGCACGCTGCATCGCTTCCAGGGTCTGCGTCCACAGCACGGGCGACGTCAACTGCCGGATGGCACTGTCCCTCAGCGCCCCAGCTTCGCGGACGGCCGTCGCGCTGACGTTCACGTAGACGTCGATGCGGGCGTCATGGAAGGTCGTCGCGTGGATCCGCTCCGCGAGCGGCTTCTCGGCCTCGGCCAGCAAGGGCGAGTGGAACGCGCCGCTGACTTGCAGTTCCTTGACCAGCTTCGCACCGGCCTCCTTGAAGCGAGGCATGCAGGCGCGAAGATACTCCGCGGAACCGGAGATCACGACCTGTCCGGGCGAATTGAAGTTCGCGGGGACGAGGACGTTGCCGTCGACGCCATCGAGTTCATCGCAGAGGGTCCGTACGGCCCGGTCGTCGAGGCCGACGACGGCCGCCATCGTACCGGGAATGATCGTACCGGCGTCGAACATCAGTGTAGCACGGAGCTGGACGAGTTGCAGGGCATCCTCGAAGGACAGTACACCGGCCGCATGGAGGGCCGAGTATTCTCCAAGGGAATGTCCCGCGACGGCATCCGCATGCTTCTCGATACCAGTTACGGCAAGCAGGGCGGCTTCGTGGACGAACAGGGCCGGCTGCGTATAGCGCGTTTCCCTGAGCGTCGGCTCCGGACCGTCCATCATGATCGTGCTGAGGCCGTAGCCCAGAACTTCGTCCGCACGCCGGATGAGATCACGGGCGGCATCGAAGCGCTCGGAGAGATCCCTGGCCATGCCCACGTACTGCGAGCCTTGACCTGAAAACATCAATGCCTTCATGCCTTGTCCTTGGTTACGGGATCGAGCGACCAGCGGAGGAGGACGCTGCCCCAGGTGTATCCTGCGCCGAAGCTGGCGAGGACGACGTTGTCGCCCCGATGCAACTGCCCGTTATGATAGAGTTCCGACAGACACAGCGGAATCGTTCCCGCCGTCGTGTTGCCGTAGCGCTGGATGTTGACCATCACCTTGTCTTTCGACAGGCCCATGCGCTCGGCTGCCGCATCGATGATGCGGAGGTTCGCCTGGTGCGGTACGAACCAGGCCACGTCGTCGGCCGTGAGTCCGTTGCGGTGCATGATCTCGTAGGATACGTCGGCCATGCCCTTGACGGCTGCCTTGAAGACGGCCTGACCTTCCTGATAGACGAAGTGTTCGCGTGCATCGACGGTTTCGTGGGTGGGTGGACGGAGGCTGCCGCCCGCCTTCTGATGCAGGTGCTGCTCACCGTTGCCGTCCATGCGGAGAATGTGGTCGAGAACGCCGAACGAATCGTCCTCGGACTTCTCGAGCAGGACGACGCCTCCGCCATCGCCGAAGAGCACGCACGTGGTGCGGTCCTCGAAGTTGATGATCGAGCTCATCTTGTCCCCGCCGCAGAGCAGGACGTTGCGTACGGCACCGGACTCGACGAGCTTGGCCGCCGTGACGATACCGTAGATGAAGCCCGAGCACGCTGCCGAGAGGTCGAATCCCCAGGCATTGGTCGCACCCAGCTTGCGTTGCAGGATTGCGGCCGATGCCGGGAAGATGCGATCCGCGGTGACCGTACAGAGGATGATGCAGTCGATGTCGTTCGCCGTGATTCCACGCTGCCGGAGCACCTCCTCGGCGGCCGGAAGAAGGATGTCCGTGACGCCGCCTTCGGTCGCGAAATGACGTTCACGGATACCGGTACGGGACTGGATCCATTCGTCGTTCGTGTCGATGCGTTCTTCGAACCACTTGTTGTCGTAGACGTCCGGAGGTACGGAATGGGCGATGGCTGTTATTGTGGCCTTCATGCGTGTTCCGTCTGTGATGTGGAGGGGGCGGCCAGAGCCGCCTTGATATGGCCGTTGACGTCCTTCCGGACGACTTCCACGGCCCGCACGATCATATTGGAAATGGCCACAGGGCTCGACGAGCCGTGGCCGATGATGACGACGCCGTTGATGCCGAGCAGGGGCACACCACCGTATTCCTGATAGTCCATATCCTTCAGCGCGGACTTCAGTACGGGGGCGAAGGCGCCGATGAGAAGCTTCTGGACGAGTCCCCTGTCCGCATATGCGCGCAGCTTGGCCTTGAGAAAGCCGAGGACGCTTTCCGCGAACTTGAGGACGATGTTGCCTTCGAAGCCATCGCAGACGATGACGTCGACCGTACCGGCCAGCACGTCACGTCCTTCGACGTTTCCGATGAAACGGATGGGCTTCGTCCTGAGCAGGTCGTAGGTTTCCTTCGCGACTTCCGTTCCCTTGCCCTCTTCCTCGCCCACATTGAGCAGGCCGACGGAAGGATCGTCGACGCCCATCATCTGCTTGCAGTAGACGGAGCCCATCACGGCATAGTCGCCGAGGAACTTCGGTTTACTGTCAACGTTGGCGCCGACGTCGACGAGAAGACAGGGGCGACCTGTCTTCGTAGGGAAGAAGGAACCGATGGTAGGACGGCTCACCCCGGGAAGGCGTCCGCACAACATCGTAGCGGTTGCCATCACGGCTCCGGTGTTTCCACCGGAGACAAAGGCATCCGCTTGGCCATCGCGCATGAGAGCGAGGCCGACATACAATGAAGATTGCTGACGGTGTTTGATGATCGAGGAGGGTTCATCGCCCATGCCGACGACGTCGGGAGCATGGACGATGCGACAACCGCTCGTCACTTCCTTATTCGCGAGAAGAGGCTGCAATTCTTCCTCGCGACCCACCAGGATGAGTTCCACATCTCCGCCAAGGGTTTTCAGTGCCTGGATGGCACCGATAACCTCGTTCGCGGGGGCGTGATCACCCCCCATGGCGTCCAGTACGACCCGGACGGGCATAGGATTAATCTACCGTGAGGATCTTGCGACCGTTATAATAGCCACAGGAGTGGCATACGATATGGGGCTGCTTGGCAGCGCCACAGTTCGGGCAGCTCGATACTGCCGGTGCGAAGGCCTTGTAGTGCGTACGGCGCTTGGCACCGCGCGACTTGGAATGGCGTCGTTTCGGATTAGGCATGACAATACTCCTGGTTCAGATATCCTTCAACTTCTTCAATGCTGCCCATCGTTCGTTCACCACCTCCGGGTCCGTCGCTTCCGCATCACGATCGGCGAGATCGGGATACAGCTCATTGAACGGAACGTCCCGGTATTGCGGTGCGACCCGGCGCATGGGCAGGCTCAGCGCCAGTTCCTGGCGGACATCGTCGGTGATGTCGATGTGCCGCGCATCTTCACGTATCGCAATGACGTCTTCGGTTTCGTCGGCCCCTGCGCCCTGTTCGATGGCACGCGAGGTGTCCTTGACGTATTCCCTTCGAAGCTGGAGCGTGATCGGCTCGTCGAACATCTCGAGTGAGCGGTCGCATTCCAGCCTGGCTGACGCCTGTACGGTGCATTGGAGGGAAATCCGTTGCTCGTGCTTCGTCAGTGTTCCCTGTACGTGGACGTCTCCCGTGAACTCGCTGAGGAGGTCCGGAATACGTGCGACGGGAACGGAAATGTCAAAGGGGTGCTCCCCGTCCTGCAGCCCGGAAATCGGTAGTACAATCATGGTACCAAACGACGGGAATGGAACACAAGACAACGAAAATACGGAGCTATCTCCAATTCACAAAGGGGCAAGGCCCCGAAGATCAGTCTCCGAGGCTCTTGAGGTTCTGCTTGGCCGTACCGTTGTTGGGGTTGATCTTGAGGACTTCCCGGTAGTACTTCCTGGCGTTGGCCGCATCGTTCAGGCACTGGTAGCCGACGGCGGTCCAGAGATGCATGGCTTCGCTTCTGGGGTCGATCTCGAGGCCGGTCTTCGACCTGTCCACGACCTGCTGGCAGCGCTTTGCGGTGAGATCCATGCCGTTCAGACGTCCGATGGCACCGATCGCGGCCTGCTTGTCCGAGGCCGAACCGTTCCGTCCGAGCATGACGACCTTTTCGAAGAGGCCCCTGGCACGTGCTTCGTCGTTCTGGATGAGGGTGATTTCCGCAAGCCGCGAGAGGAAGTACGGCGTCAGGGAATCCTTGGCCACGGCACGTTCATACATTGCCCGAGCGCTGTCCACGAGACTGTCGGCGAAGAAGTTGTTGCCGATGAGAACCATGATGCGGGCATCGAGCGAGTCGGAACAGTTGGCGAGACGCATCTTCAGGATGCGCGTCGAAGCCTCGTTCTTCTGCTGTTGCTGCAGCAGGACTCCGTACCGGAACATGAAGGTGCACTGCTTCGGATCGGCCGTGGCGGCACGGTCCATGACGCTGATGGCCTTGGCCGTATCCCCTGCCAGGACGAGCGTTGCGCCGTAGTACCAGAGATCCTGGGACTCCAGCGTGGTCGATGCGCTTTCGACCTTGCCGAAGAGCTCTGCCGACTTGGCCCAGTTCTTGGCGAAGAACTGGCAGCGGGCCATGAGGAGCGAGGCCTTGGAACGCACGGAATCGATCTGGCGTGCGGCATCGTCGAGATGCTGACGTGCCGAGTCGCATTCGCGCACTTCGTAGAAGGAGTTGCCGAGGTACCAGCTCGCCAGCGGATTACCGGTACCGACGGGGCGCAACTGACGATAGCGGATGAGGGAGCCTGCCGCTTCGCGGTAGCGCTTGCCGAGGTAGAGGATCTTGCCCTTCTCGAACCACGCCCGTGCATTCTTCGGATCGAGTTGCGTCACCTTGTCCCATTCGATCAGCGAGCGCTTGAACAGCTCGTTGGCGAGTTCGTTGTCCGATTCCCTGTTCGCCTGCGCCCAGTAGCATTGGGCGAGGTTGAAGTGGGGCTGGACGAGATCGGGGTCGAGCTTGACGGCTTCTTCGTAGTTCGCGATGGCGAGGTCGAAGACGGGTTGCGGCTTGTAGTTGAAGTAGATGTTGCCCAGGGCGATGTAGGCATCGGGGCTGGACGCGAACTTGGCCTTCGCCGTCGTAGCCACGAGTTCGGCACTGCCGAGCGAGTCGGCGGCGATGAGCGCGTCCACGAGCAGCAGCGAGCTTTGCACGCTGTTCGACTTCTTGATCTGCTTGCGCAGCAGCGATGCGGCTTCGAGGCTGTTTCCGCTCTCCATCAGGGCTTCGGAATACAGCCAGACGTTTTCGTCACGCTGATTGTCCTCTTCGTACAGACGCTTGCCGTACATCAAGGCCGTATCGGCGATGTCGAGTTCGAGATAGATGCGCGTGGCCGTAGCCAGAACCTTCTGGTTCGTCGGATGCTTCCTGATGGCGTAGCGGATCTCCTCCACGGCACGTACGTAGTCCTGATCCTTGACATGGGCTTCGGCCTTATCCAGTTCAGGCTGCGCCATCGCGGCGGACAGGCCCATCAGGAATACGGCGAGCGTGGTGCACAGTGGTTTCATCATGTTGTGGACTGTTCCTATTCTTCTGGTACAAGGACGATCTTCATGTGTCCGGGTTCGATACCGGCTTCGCCGAACGTTCGCTGCGCCTTCGCATCGCGCGAGAGATAGACCGCGAATCCCGACGGCAGACTGTATTGACTTGGTGGATCCTTCAGGTAGATATAGACCGGCACGGGATACGGATAGAGGCCCTGCACCAGCCATCCCTGATGGACCGGTTTCGGAGAGACCGCGACCCCGTTGGAATCCGTATAGCCGATACGCAACATCTTCACCGACGTGTCGTGGACGAACTGGGAGAGCAGGCCTACGCCGATGAGATCCTTCGAGGCACGTATGCGCTCACGGACGAATTCGAAGGATGATTGCGTCGGGATCTTCGGCTCGATGGAGGCCAGCTTCCCTCGCGGCCTCTTCCCGTTCGTGACGAGCTTCATGAGGTTACCGTAGACGGACGAGCCGGCGCCGGGAACGATGAACGTAGGAGCTGGCGTTCCCTTCGGATACTGATCCATGTCCACCTGCCCCCCTTCCAGCCACGTCCGGATATGTTCGGCATTGAGCGTATCGCTGGGATAGGACTTCGCGGCATAGAAGACCAGGGCATCGCGTGCGATGAGCGTCCGTGGGAAGGACGCTGCGCGTCCCGCATCCTGTGCCGAATCTTCGTCCGGCAGAAGGTCCCGCGCCACGATGCATGCCCGCGTTTCCAGCCGGAACAGATCGGCGAGGGCCTGACGCCCGGATTCCGGAACGAGTTCGATGTGGGCGTCGGGGTAGTCCTTGTCGTAGGCGGCTTTCGCTGCCTTGAAGAGCGGTTCGATCTCGGCGTCGATGGTGATCGTCGCCGTACCGGACAGCGCCGTTTCCTGGAGCCTCGCCCTGTTCCCTGCCTGCTCTTCGCCACCGCAGGCGGCGGCGATAAGGGCAATGATCGTCAGGGCGATGGGAATCGGGCTATTCCTCATCATCGTCATTGGACCTCCTGCGGGCTAGTATATACATCACGAGACGAAGCGTACCGAAGAGAATGACGACAATTCCGAAGATCTCGTGGAGAGGCGAGGATAGGCCCTTGAACGGAGAAATGCCGCCGAGGATCGCCATTCCGACAAGAATGACCAGTATCCTGGCGGCATAGTTGATGACGGTCATGTCGTACGAGGACCGTTTAGTGCAGGCGGAACCGGATAGGTATACGTACCCATACGGATACAGGATTGCCGTTCTGGATACCGGGCGTGAACTGCGTTCCGCGAACGGCCCTGACGGCCTCTTCGTTCAGCAGCGTGTTGTCCGACTCCATCACCTTGATGTCCTTGATGCTTCCATCCTTGCCGATCAGTGCCGCGACGAGGACCTGGCCTTCGATACCGTTGCGCTGTGCCATCTTCGGATACTGCACACGGCGCTGGAGACCTTCATAGTCGAAACCCGGTTCCTTCTCGACGGCCACGAAGTCGTCGACGTCCGGAATTTCCTCGCGCTGTTCGATCTGCAGGTTCGCGTTCGGATCCACGCCGATACCGTCGCTGAAACCACCCATGTCGTTGCCATCGCCACCGACGGCCGAGGCACGGTTGATTTCATCCACGTTGGCGAAGTCTTTGGCATCCGGGGCGATCAGGGCATCCGGAACCGGAACCGGTGTACCGGCACGTGCGGCCGGACCCGATGCCGCTGCCGGCATGTTGGCAGGCGGCGGTGGGGGCGGCACATCGGCATCCGTCGGCGGCGGGGCCAGGTTGTCGATGCTCACGCGGACGAGCTTGACCTTGACCACGTTCGGCGGCGGAAACAGCATCGCCATCACCGTCTTGTACGTGAAGTTGATGAGCAGGAGCAGCAACAGGGCGGCCGTCGTATAGACGAAGGCCCGGACGGTGTTCCGGCTGATGATTTCCTTCAGCTCGGTGGCACCGTACTTCAACTGCTCGAAGGGGTTCTTTGCAGCGATGGTACTCATAGTCCCTTGATCTCCTCGACGTCCTTGTCTTCCATCGGAGCGACGGTGAACTTGCGGCTCCGTTCGTTGATACCGGCCTGCTTCAAGCCCTGGATGATCTGCGGCTCGGCCTGGTTCAGTATGTCGAGAACCTCGACGACTCGTCCGTACTGGACGTTCTTACCCGACTTCAGCACGACGATACACCTGTTCTTGAGGGCCACGTTCTGATCGACGACGACCTTCATGAGATCTTTTACCGACGACACGGGCGTCGGCTGGTCCATACCTTGATTGTAAAAAAGCTTGCCGTCGTCCCGCACGCGGATGGTGAACAGTTCGGACTGTTTCACCTCGACCGGCTTGTCTATCTCGGGCGGTACCGACATCTCCATGGTCTGCGGCGTGATCATCGACGTCGTGAGCATGAAGAACGTCAGCAGAAGGAAGGTAATGTCAACGAGCGGGGTCATGTCCAGACGGAAGCCAAGACGTTTCTTGGCCTTCCGCTTGCCTTTCTTCCCGCGCCGCTGTCCGCCTCCTCCGCCGAGCGCCTCGCCTCCACCTGCCATAGGTTGGGTCTCCTGTTTTCTCGTATTCCGTTAGGGGTGCAGGCCGGATTATCCGCCCTGCTTCTTGTCCGTGACGAAGTTGAAGGATGTCGCGCGATTCTTCCGCATCTCTTCCATCGCATTCTCGATGTACTGATAACGGACACGCCTGTCGGCATCCACTGCGAACCTCGCTCTCGAATTGATGATACGTGCGGACTGGATCATGGTCCCGAGCCACTTGAGGTCGGTGACCTTGAACTGCCCGGTCGTCTCCTTCGCACCCGGATACTGCTTCGCCATCATATCCTGGGCGAGCTTCATGCGATCCTGCTCGTTGACCATGGATACGTAGTAGGCCGTGTCCTTCGTCACCGAATCGATACCGACCTTGATCAGTACCAGATCGTTCTCCGGCAGCTTCGTCGTGTCTGCCGACGACTGCGGGCGCTTGATGACGAACTTCTGTTCCGACTCCGTTTCGGACTTGAACTTGGCGGTGAACATGAAGAACGTCAGCAGGAGGAACGTGATGTCCACCAGCGGCGTCATGTCCATCGTCACGCCAATCCGCTTCTTTTTAATCTTCGACATGCCGTATTCCCGTTAGATAAAACGAAACGGTCCGGATCAATGGTTACCGCCGGTGCGAACCGACAGTGTTTCCATAAGGTCAAGGATCGTTTCATCCATGGTATAGACGAAGTTGTCGACCTTGGTCGTGAAGAAGTTGTAGGCAACGATCGAGAGGATGGCTGCGAGCAGACCACCGGCCGTGTTGTACAGTGCTTCCGAGATACCGATGGAGAGCATCTGAGCGGAAACCGTTCCACCGGCACCCAGTGCCTGGAACGACTTGATCATCCCGATGGTGGTACCGAGCAGACCGATCATCGTCGAGATCGAAGCGACCGTCGACAGCATGACGAGATTCTTTTCGAGCAGTGGCGTTTCGAGATTCATGTTCTCGTCGATCACACGCTGTACGTCGGCGAGCTTCTGGTCGGGATTCATCTTGCCATCGTGCTCGACGGCGCGGTAGCGTTCGACGGCAGCACGGAGAACGTTGGCCATGGAACCGCGCTGCGTATCACATTCCTTGATGGCGGCATCGTAGTTGCCCTTGCCCACGAGTTCGACGATCTTCTTGCCGAACGCATGCATGTTGCTCTTGCCTTCGGCCTTCTTGATGGACAGGAAACGCTCGAACGTATACGTGATGGCGAGGAGAAGGCAGGCGATGAGAAGGCCCACCAGAATACCACCCGTATAGATCATCCCCCACATGTTCTGGGGATTATGCATGTCGACGACGCCAGTCTTGGGATCACGGAAGTTGGCATCGGCGCCAAGCAGGAGGTAGAACACCAGGTAGGCGACCACAAGACACGCCACGGTGATGATCACGTTCGTCATGTTCTTCATACGACACCCTTATTGAAACAGGACTGTTTGTTAACAGCGTTATGATGACACGTTCTGACTCGATTTGGCTACTTCCACCGTCGGAAACAAAGGAAACACCAGCTCGAGTTTTGTTACAGCAAAAATTTGTCCGATGGTACCGTTCATGCCCGCGAGCGCGATGACTCCACCACGCCTCGCCAGCGCCGCGTGTGCGGCGAGCAATGCACTGATGAAGGATGAATTGAGATAGGAAACGTCGGCGAGATCTACGATCACATGCGGACGCTCGCGCTTCGTCAACCCCACGAACACATCGCGTAATGCATCCGTCTCCTCTCCACCAATGAACTGCCCGTTCAGGGATACGATCGTAATTGTCCCTTCGTCCCGTACATCGATCTGCTCGTCAAGCATTCGTTCCTGCCTTGCCGACGCGACTGTACGCGAGCGGCCAAAACTAACAAAAAACGACCAACGCCATTGACGCTTATTGGCGCCAGGGCAAAGGTATTACTGCATCATAACATATCAGACCATCGTTCCGGACACGATCCGCGGTATTCCGGCAAGATCGTCGATGACCTCGACGGTCATGCCGGCCTCGCGCGCAAGGTCGGCCACGATATCGGCCTGTCCGGCCATCACTTCAACCAGCATGTGGCCTCCCGGTTCCAGGGTCCGTTTCATCATATCGATACAACGCCGGAAGAACGTGAGTCCGTCCGCATCGTCCGTCAACGCAATGTGAGGTTCGTAGTCCCTCACCTCTTCCTGCAGCGTCGGTATTTCGGACACAGGAATGTACGGAGGATTCATGGTTACGAGGTGGAACCGTCCCTCCGGCCATGCGTCCAGGACATCCATCACCTCGACGTCCACCCTGTCCTCCATACCGTGCTCGCGAGCATTCTCCCTCGCGATCCTTACGGCTCCCGGCGATACGTCCACCGCGAGCCAGTGCGACGTCTTCGCATGAACGGCGATGGCAACCGGAATGCATCCCGAACCGGTTCCGATATCGAGGCAGCGGGCACCGTCCGTATCCGCAAGGATCCGGATCGCTCGTTGGACGAGGAACTCCGTTTCAGGACGCGGGATGAGGACATCCGGCGCGACCGTGAACAGGAGTCCATAGAAATCTGCCTTGCCGACGATGTACTGCAGCGGTTCGTGCCGTACCCTCCGTTGTATCATGGCTTTGAGTGCTGCCAGCTCGTCCTTGCCGAGCGGACGTTCGAAGTCCGTATACAATTGTACGCGCGAACACTCCAGCACGGAGCAGAGCATCAGCTCGACCGTCAATCGGGGTGAATCGATATCCTTCTCGCGAAAGTAGTCGGATCCCCACCGGATCAGGTCGAGAACCGTCCACTGCTTCTCAAGCGCCGGCACCGGTCTTCGCATAGTACTCCTGGAGCGACGTGGACGTAAAGGTCTCCGTGCGCAATGCCCGGATACCGCTCAGGCTCGCATCGGCGGCCGCCAGCGTCGTGAAGAACGGAACCTTGTACTTCATTGCCGTCTGTCCCATCACGTACTCGTCGTAACGGGCATTCTCACCCAGGGGCGTATTGATCACGATATGGACCTCACCGCTGGCGATCTGGTCGACGATGCTCGGACGTCCTTCATAGTGCTTGAGCACCGACTGCGCCTGAACGCCGTGCTCCTGGAGGAACTGGGCCGTACCGCGGGTAGCCAGGATGTTGAAGCCGAGTTCGGCATATCCCCTGGCCATTTCAACGGCACGCTGGGACTTGTCGTGCGTGCTGAGCGAGATGAAGACGTTGCCTTCGGTAGGTAGTGTGTTTCCGGCGGAGATGTGTGACTTGACGATGGCGCGGCCGAACGAGCTGTCCATACCCATGACCTCTCCCGTGGACCGCATTTCGGGTCCGAGGAAGACGTTCACGCGCGGGAACTTGGTGAAGGGGAAGACGGATTCCTTGATGGCCACACGGCCGATGTTCGTTGAGAAGTCCTTCACGCCCATGTCGGCGAGCTTCTCCCCTACCATGACGCGCGTGGCGATCTGGGCGAGAAGGACGCCCGTCGCCTTCGATACGAAGGGTACCGTCCGCGAAGCACGCGGATTGACCTCCAGGACGTAGACGGTGTCGTGCTGGACCGCGAACTGGATGTTAAGGAGACCGATCACGTTCAGTTCCCGGGCGAGCGCACGCGTATAGGTCTTCATGGTCTCGAGCTGCTCGTCGGTGATGTTGTACGGGGGAAGCACGCAGGACGAATCGCCGGAGTGCACACCGGCTTCCTCGATGTGCTGCATCACGCCGCCGATGACGACCGATTCACCGTCGGCGACGGCATCGACGTCGAATTCGTAGGCGTTCTCGAGGAAGTGGTCGATCAGTACCTGTCTGGTGGGATCCTGGGCGATCGCGTTCTGCATGTAGGTGCGCAGGGACTCCTCACGGTAGCAGATCTGCATGGCGCGGCCTCCGAGCACGTAGCTGGGACGTACCAGGACGGGATAGCCGATACGTTCAGCGATGATCACGGCCTCGTCTTCCGAGAGCGACGTTCCCCAGGGAGGACATGCGATGCCCAGCCTGGCCAGCAGATCACCGAAGCGTTTGCGGTCTTCGGCGAGGTCGATCCCTTCGGGCGACGTTCCGATCAGCGGTACGCCGGCATCGGCAAGACGCTGGGCGAGCTTCAGTGGCGTCTGGCCGCCGAACGTCACCACGACACCATCCGGGCGTTCGAGTTCGACGACGTTCATCACGTCCTCGAAGGTCAGCGGTTCGAAGTAGAGTCTGTTCGTCGTGTCGTAGTCGGTGGAGACAGTCTCGGGATTGCAGTTGATCATGATGGCTTCGTAGCCGATCTTCCGCAGGGCGAAAACGCCCTGGACGCAGCAGTAATCGAATTCGATGCCCTGGCCGATCCGGTTCGGACCGCTTCCGAGGATGATGACTTTCCTGCTCGTACTCGGTACCGCTTCGTTCTCCTGTCCATAGGTCGAGTAGTGATACGGTGTCTCGGACTCGAATTCGGCGGCGCAGGTATCGACGGTCTTGTAGACCGGTATCACGCCGAGTTCCTTACGTCGTGCCCTGACCTGGGCTTCGGACGTTCCGGTCATGAGGGAGATCTGGACGTCGGAGAAGCCCATGTTCTTTATGTGGCGGAAGTCCACGGCCGAGATCGACGCCAGGCCCTGCCCCGATTCCGTACGTTCGATAATGGAATGTCCTGTGTCGATGATCTCACGGCACTGCTCGATGAACCACGGATCGTACTTCGTGAGCATGTGGATTTCGTCCGTCGACATTCCGAAGCGGAGCGCATCGACGAGGTCGAACATCGATGTCGACGTGCGGATGCGCAGCCGTGAGCGGAGCGGCGCGAGATTGTTCTCGTCGGGACGTTCGAGCGTGCAGAGCTCAACCCTGTCGAAGCCGAAACCGTGACGGTTCTGTTCGAGGCTTCGCATGGACTTCTGCAGGGCTTCCTTGAAGGTGCGGCCGAAGGCCATCACCTCGCCGACGGATTTCATCTGGACGCCGAGCGTGTTATCCGATTCGCGGAACTTCTCGAAGTCCCAGCGCGGGAACTTGACGACGACGTAGTCGATGGAGGGCTCGAAACAGGCAGGCGTCTTCTTCGTGATGTCGTTGAGGATTTCGTCGAGCGTGAATCCGACGGCGAGCTTCGCGGCGATCTTGGCGATGGGGAACCCCGTGGCCTTGGATGCCAGGGCCGAGCTGCGGGATACGCGCGGATTCATCTCGATCACGATCATGCGGCCGGTCCTGGGATCGATGGCGAACTGGATGTTCGATCCTCCCGTTTCCACGCCGATCTCGCGGATGATGCGCAGTGCTGCGTCGCGCATGCGCTGGTATTCGCGGTCCGTGAGCGTCTGTGCCGGTGCCACGGTGATGGAATCCCCGGTATGCACACCCATCGGGTCCACGTTCTCGATGGAGCAGATGATGACGACGTTGTCCTTCGTGTCCCGCATCACTTCGAGTTCGTACTCCTTCCATCCGATCACGCTCTCTTCGACCAGAACGCGGTGGACGGGGCTGGCGACGAGGCCCGAGCGCAGCATTTCACGATACTCTTCCATGTTGTAGGCAATACCGCCGCCGGTGCCCCCCATCGTGAAAGACGGGCGGATGATGACCGGGAAGCCGATTTGGTCGATCATGGCCATGCCCTGATCGAAGTCGTTCACGAAGCCGCCGCGCGGCATGTCCATGTCGCAGCGCTTCATCGCCTCGAGAAACTGTTCGCGGTCCTCGGCCATGTTGATCGACTTGATCTGCGAACCGATGAGAGCGATGTCGTACTTCTCGAGGATGCCCCGTTCGTGCAGTGCCATGGCCGCATTGAGGGCGACCTGGCCGCCCATCGTGGGCAGGATGGCGTCCGGACGTTCCTTGCGGATCACTTCCTCGATGAACTCCGGTGTGATCGGTTCGACGTAGGTCGCGTCGGCCACGTTCGGATCGGTCATGATCGTGGCGGGATTGGAATTGATCAGTACGACGCGATAGCCTTCCTCCTTGAGCACCTTGCAGGCTTGCGTGCCTGAATAGTCGAATTCGCAGGCCTGGCCGATGACGATCGGGCCGGAGCCGATGACGAGAATACAGGAGAGGTCGGTACGACGAGGCATGGAAGTCCTTTACGTGGCTGTAGGTCGGTCAGTAAGAATACGTCGGAGCACCGCCATGCGCACGGCTACGCCATGCGAGACCTGACGGTGGATGAGGGTCTGGGGAAGATCGAGGACGTCGGCATCGGCTTCCACGCCGACGTTGACGGGTCCGGGATGGATGACGACGGTATCGGGATGCGCCAGGGCACGATCGAGCGTCAGCGCGTATCGGCTGCGATAGTCGTCGAACGACGGTACGATGACGTCAGTCATGCGCTCGCGCTGGATGCGCAGGAGGTTGATGACCTGGGCCCACTCCAGAGCGTCCGAAATGGACTCGAAGCGCAGGAGGGAACGTATGTCGTCGTCCTCGCCCATCAATGCGGGTGGAGCGCAGACGGCGACATCGGCACCGAGTTTGGTGAAGACGTCGATGTTGGAACGCGCCACGCGGCTGTGGCGGATGTCGCCTACGATGCAGATACGCATTCCTTCCAGCGTACCACAGCGTTCCATCAGTGCGGAAGCGTCGAGCAGTGCCTGCGTGGGGTGGGCCAGCGATCCTTCGCCGGCATTGATGACGGACATCGCCGTATACGAGGCGACGGTTTCGTGCGTGCCGTTATCGGCATGACGCAGGACGATGGCGTCGAAGCCCATGGCTTCGATCGTCAGGACCGTTTCGCGCAAGGTCTCCCCTTTTTCCACGCTGCTGCCCGACGGCTGGAACAGGACGGTATCCGCGCCCAGGCGATGGGCGGCCGTCTCGAACGATAGTCTGGTGCGGGTGGAAGCCTCGAAAAAGGCGAGAACGACACGTCTCCCGAAGGCCACGTCATGCTGCTGTGGCTTCAGGCCGTTGCTGGAAAGATATCCATGCGCCTCGCGGATAATGTCGAGGACGTCATTGGAGGTCAGCGTACGGGTGGACAACAGGTGCGAAACCGGCATGAGTGCAAATTTACCATTCAACGTCGAGCAATCGGTACGGACAGGGCAAAAAAAAGCCCGCCAATGGCGGGCTTCATGTCAAGCTCGGCTTACTTCTTCTTGCCCTTGGCGGCTGCCTTCTTCGGAGCGGCTGCCTTCTTCGGAGCACCGGCCTTCTTCTCGCCATTGGCGATGGCCTTCAGCTCGCTGCCTGCCGTGAACTTCGGAACCTTGCGAGCGGCGATCTTGATGGATTCGCCCGTACGCGGGTTCTTGCCCTTGCGAGCGGCGCGCTTGGAGACACCGAACGTACCGAAACCGATGAGCGATACGGAACCGCCCTTGCCGATTTCGGACTTGATGGCGTTCAGAGCCGCTACCAGTGCGGCATCGGCCTGCGTCTTCGGCAGACCGGCACCCGAAGCGATCGCTTCGATCAACTCAGCTTTATTCATTTGTACCCCACAAAAAGCTGTTGAAAAAAATACTTGCGGCACGAAAATATCAAGTGCCCATCGGGTTCCGCAAGCACGAGTTATCCACAATCCTAGATTTTATGGGGCTTCCCGGGGGGAGGTACTCCCGAAACCGCCTGTTCATGGGGGTTTGGGGAGGCCGTCAGGGCAGCGGACGGCCATTCGACACGACCAACGACACGAGCACGACCTGCAACGCGATGAAGCCGAGATGCAGGCACAGAGCCGCAAAACAGCCGGCGAGCGCGTCGTCGGCCATGACGCTCCATGCCTCCGTACGCCCGTTGATGACGGATAACGGCCAGGGTTTGCGGATGTCGAACAGGCGGAACAGGACGATGCCCCCGAACCACCACCAGACGGACATATAGGCATAGGGCAGCACGAGGACGAGGCTCATTCCCATGGCTTCGTCGATGACGACGGCCGATGGATCGCTCCCCCACCCCGCCTGCACGCGTGGAACGCTCCACAGTCCGAGGAGACCGAAGACGACTGCCAGAGCGAGGTAGACGTACTGGAGTGTGGCGATGTCGGCCGGGACGAGGATGGCCGGAAGAGCCACGGCGACACTGCACCACGTACCAGGTGCGACCGGCAGGTAGCCGAGGCCGAGTACGCTGGCAACGATGGCTGCTGGCGACGTGCGCGATGTCGCCTGTACGTCAGGATTCACGGCGGAACATCGTTCTGTTGTCGAGGACGTATTCGACGGCGGTCCACAACGTGAACAGCGTGATACCGAGAATGGCCAGATAGGTCGGGGTCGAGTAGAGCAGCCTGTATGCATCCGATGCCGCCGGTTCCGAAAGCACGTGGCGGGCCCACATGAGGATGAGGACGTAGGCGATGAATGCCATCTGGAGGAAGGTCTTGACCTTCGCGCTCCGACTGGTGACGAGCGGCTTCCCTTCCGCCGATGCGAGGCTTCGCAGAGCCGTGGTACCGAAGTCGCGGACGACGATGATGATGACCATCCACAGCGGCATGATGTCGTGCACGAAGAAGACGACGAAGGCCGCAGTCGTCAATACCTTGTCTGCGAGCGGGTCGAGATAGACGCCCAGCTCGGTCACCTCTCCGTATTTCCGTGCGAGCAGACCGTCGAAGTAGTCGGAGACGGCTCCGACGATGAAGAGAACCGCCGCGACGTTGATCGCCCAGGCCGTATCGGTCAGGGCGAAGACGAGGAAGATCGGCGCGATGAAGAGTCGTGCGAGTGTGATGATGTTGGCGATGGTGAACGTCACGCCGTTCCCCCGCATTCGCGTGCCGCCGCCGCGACGATGGTTGCGAAGACGTCGGCCTTGAGCGAAGCCCCGCCGACGAGTGCACCATTGATATCCGGACATGCGAAGAGCTCCGCCGCATTCTCGGACGTGACGCTGCCGCCGTAGAGGATGGCCGTATCGCAGCCGTTCGATACCAGGAGTGTGCGAATCCTGTCGTGGACTTCCTGCGCCTGACCTGGTGTGGCCGCGAGGCCCGTACCGATGGCCCATACGGGTTCGTAGGCGATGATACTGGACCTGATGGCCGCGGCACCCGCTCCGGTGATGAGGGCGCTGATCTGACGCGTGATGACGTCTGCCGTGATACCCGCTTCGCGTTCGCTCAGTGTTTCGCCCACGCAGGCGATGGGAAGCATTCCTGCATCGAGGACGGCCTTCAGCTTCCGGGCAACGACGTCGTTCGTCTCATGCTGGTCACGCCGGCGTTCGGAATGCCCGACGATGACGGCGCCACAACCGATTGCCTCGAGCATCAATGCCGAAATCTCGCCCGTATAGGCACCCGACGGTTCGTGATGACAGTTCTGTGCGCCGATCTTCATACCACTGTCACCGATAGCGGCGAGGGCACCGGCGATGCCGGTGTAGGGCGGACAGAGAATGACGTCGACTCCACGACCGATGGCGTCCGCGACGCGTGCATCGCCTGCGAGCGATGTCGCCAGCGAAGCTCCCTGCTGCGGAAGCGTATTCATCTTCCAGTTTCCTGTCACGATCATAGGTTTCATCGTTGCTCTCCACGAACCCTGAACTTGAAAATGCGATAGGAGGTGAGATACTGGTCCGACTCGAAGCCCTCGCCTTCGATGGTTTCCTTCGGCGATACGATACGGACGTATTCGGTGGTTGAGAACCGCTCGCGGCTGTTGTCCCATACGAGTCTCGTCGTCGACAGTGACGTACGCGAGCTGTCGGACCATACGATGACGTTACCGATGGCGACCATGTTCTTCGTCCTGTCGTCGATGATGGCACTGTCGGCCGTAAGGCGCGCCATGCGTCGTCCGCTCGTGGCGCTGAAGAAATCGACGATGACCGTATCCCCGAGCGTCGTTTCCTGCCTGTCTTCCCAGAGCCTCGCCACTGCCGACTGCAGAATGGCCTTTGTACGGATCGAGTCCGTGAATCTCACACGCACATTGTAGGAGATATGCGCCGGCTGCCCTTCCGTGGAGTCGGGTCCACGGCGTACCGGACCCGAATGCTGATAGCATCCCGCGAGGCCTGCCGTCACGGCGAGCGCGACGAGAAGAACGAGCGGGCGCCTCATCGGCCGATGCTCCAGTGCGCCAGGACGGAACGCAGGAAATCGCCGGAGCGTTCGAGCGGAAGCTGCGTCGCCGCATCGCTCTTCGCATTGGCGGGATCGGGATGGGTCTCGAAGAACAGACCGTCGACGCCGACCGCCGCAGCGGCACGGGCGAGCGCCGGGATGAATTCCGGACGTCCGCCGCTCTGCGCACCTGCCGACGGTTGCTGGACGGAGTGCGTGGCGTCGAAGATCACCGGAAATCCCGTGGCCTTCATCGTGACGAGACCGCGGAAATCCACGACGAGATCATGGTATCCGAAGGACGTTCCCCGCTCGGTGAGCCAGACGGAATCGTTCCCTGCTGCGACGACCTTCGCTGCGGCCTTGGCCATATCGTCGGGCGCCATGAACTGTGCCTTCTTGATGTTCACCGTCTTTCCCGTGGCTGCGGCCGCTTCGAGAAGTGACGTCTGACGGCTCAGGAATGCCGGTATCTGGAGCACGTCGACGTATTCCGCCGCATGTGCGGCTTCCGCGTCGGCATGGATGTCTGTGAGTACGGGCAGGCCGAAGTCGCGTCCCACTTCCGCGAGATAGGACAATGCCTGCTCGTCGCCGATACCCTGGAAGCTGCCGGAGCTGGTACGGTTCGCCTTGCGGTACGATCCCTTGAAGACCAGTTGTACGGGCAGATCGCGGGTAATGGTCAGCAGATGGTCCGCGACGGTGCGTACGAGATCTCGCGATTCCACCAGACAGGGGCCGGCGATCACGAGCAAACGGGAGGAGTCTACGTGCATTGGTCTGTTTTTTGATGGGCAAATTATCCAAATCCTGCGAGGCCGCGGCATACAGACCGTTGCGGAGGCCCTTCGTAACTTTGCCGCACAAGAGGAAGCATGCATGGCACAACGTCCTGAGAACATACCTATCCGTCGAATCCCCCAACAGGAAAAGGCCTCAACCGAGGAGGGAGCTCCTGTGTCCGGGAGCGGACGCGTCAGGACGCCGAAGCAGGACAAGGATCTGATACGCCGATACCGCATCACGGCCATCCTTCTGGCCCTCACCGCGATCCTGATGCTCATCGCCCTCCTGTCGTACACGACGCATGACGAGGCGAATGCACAGTTGACCCTCCGCGACATGATCGGAGTGATCAGGGGCGACGAGGATCTGCGCGTGCGGTTCGAAACGACCCATAACTGGCTTGGCCTTCTCGGCGCGGTACTGGCGCACTGGATGTATACGTCGACGATCGGCGTGTGGTCCATCTGCATTCCGGTCCTGATGCTGTTCTGGGCTCGCGCGCTATTCACGCATCAGCGGCTCGGCCCCCTCCTCACACGCCGCTCGATCGCCACGATCGGAACGGCGACGTTGCTGTCCGCCTTCGTTGGAACGCTGCAACTCGTACCATGGATGTTCACGATCGACAGGGAATGGGCCGGAGCCATCGGACAGTTCATCGCCGGCGTCATCTCGCAGTTCATCGGTACGGCCGGATCGGCCGTCGTTCTGCTGGCCGCCCTTGCCTTCGCCTCCGTCATCGGGTTCGAGATCAACGTTGGTACGCTCGGTGTGCGCCTGCGGCTGCTGGTGTCGACCATGAAGGATCGATTCGCCAGGCACAACGTTTCCGCGGCCGGAGACGACGATGCGGGCGACGACATCCTCACGGACGAGGCGACGATGGCCGCTCCGGTGAGCGATCGTGACGACAATGACTTCATCAAGGTCGACAAGAGCGCAGGTGGTGCCGTGCTGAAGCCTCTCGGCACGGATGCGAAACCGTCACGGCAACGCAACGACGAGGAACCGGCCGAGATCATCCGCAGGAATGCGGGTCCGCAGGCTGGCACTCCACTCGCCCCTTCCGTCCGTATCGTCCGCCCGCTGCCCAAGCCTCCTGCGACTCCACCACCGGTCGATGAAGGTGTGGAAGAACCGTTGGAACAGCACGAAGCCGCTACACCGTCGGCCGAACAACCGGAACAGCCCAATATCCTGGACATGGATCTTGTGCAACGACGTCTTTCCGCACTCCATCCCAACAAGTCCATCTCCGTTCAGCCTCCGTCGACCGATGCCGGAGAGGTGGATGAGGATGTGACGGATGAGGACGAACAGGACGACGATGAATCCGTCGTCGAGGAGGCGACGGGCTACGTCGAGAACGGGCGGGGCGCGGAAGCCGAAGAAGAGCCGCAACCTCCTCCCGTCGTACCTCAGCGCGAACGGATCCAGGTCCAGCGTCCGCTGACGGTCATGGTCGAACAACCCGCCGGCAAGGAGCCGGAAATGGCCCTGCCCGGCAATGCGCTCTACGACGAGGAAATCCGCTTCCAACCGCCGACCATTTCCCTTCTCGTCCAGACGGACGAGTCCAGCGAGGTGGACGATTCGGAGCTGCAGGAGAACGCTCGCATCCTGCAGGAGAAGCTGGAGACATTCCGTATCAGGATCGAGAACCTTACCGTACAGCCCGGTCCCGTCGTCACGCAGTACGAATTCGTTCCTGCAGCAGGTATCAAGGTCAGCCAGATCGAATCCCTGGCCGACGACATCGCCCTTGCCCTCAAGGCGCAAGGCGTACGGATCATCGCTCCCATTCCCGGACGCGGTACGGTGGGTATCGAGATCCCCAATCACAAGCCCGCCATCGTCCGGTTCAGTTCGATCATCAAGAGTCCGAAGTATCACAATCCGGACATCAAGCTGCCCATCGCCATGGGCAAGACCGTCGTCGGTGAAGTCTACTGTGCCGATCTCACGAAGATGCCCCACTTGCTGATCGCCGGCGCCACCGGTAAGGGGAAGTCGGTCGGCATCAATACGATCATCGCCTCGCTGCTCTACAAGATGCATCCGCGCGATCTCAAGTTCGTGATCATCGACCCCAAGCGCGTGGAAATGAATCTGTACGCTTCTCTGAAGCACCACTTCATGGCCGTCTCGCCCGACATCGACGAAACGATCATCACGTCACCACAGAACGCCGTGGCCGTATTGAAGTCCGTCGTCGAGGAGATGCAGCAGCGATTCTCGCTCCTGGCCGCCGCAGGACAGCGTAACATCAACGACTACAATTCGAGGGTGAAGGACGGCAAGCTGACGGATAAGGGAGGTATCACGCATCGTCCCATGCCCTATATCGTCGTCATCATCGACGAGCTCGCCGATCTCATGATGACGGCCGGCAAGGAAGTGGAAGAGCCGATCTGCCGTCTCGCACAGCTCGCCCGTGCCGTCGGTATCCACTGTATCGTGGCTACGCAACGTCCGAGCGTCGACGTCGTGACGGGTTTGATCAAGGCCAACTTCCCCGCCCGTATCGCCTATCAGGTGTCGTCGCGCATCGACTCCCGTACGATCATCGACGGTAGTGGCGCCGAGCATCTCATCGGCAACGGCGACATGCTGTTCGCACCGGGCAATACGCCGAAGCCCATCCGTATGCAGAATGCCTTCATCAGCACGGAAGAGGTGGAAGAGCTCTGCGACTGGATCGGAAGGCAGAAGGGCTACTCCACCCCCTACATGCTGCCGAGTATATCGAACAAGCGCGGTGGTGGGCACGGTAGCGATGGTGGCGATCGTGACGTACTGTTCGAAGATGCGGCCCGTATCTTCATCCAGCTTCAGCAGGCTTCCGTGAGTACGTTGCAGCGCCGTCTGAAGGTGGGCTATGCCCGTGCGGCACGGATCGTGGACGAGCTGGAAATGGCCGGAATCGTCGGTCCGCCCGACGGTGCGAAGGGTCGCCAGGTGTTGCTCGACAGTGAGGCGGAACTCGAAGCCTATCTCTAGTCCCGACTTCCCGATTCGTCTCCGAACTCGCGAGCCAGGAGACGATGGAAGTGGTGGACGCCCTGCTCCCTGCGAACCGAGTATCGTCCGCGTTCATAGATGCGGGAACGCATTCCTTTCTGGACTGCCTCGACGATCTCCTCGTCCTCCCGTTCCACACGGTCGAGGTCGGAGCCGGCGCCGGTATCGTAACGCTCATCGTCCCAGACATAGGTTCGATAGGAAATCCGCGTACGATCGATGGCCAGAGGCTTGACGATGTTCATGGAAATGCCCCATGGATAGACGTTGAGCATGAGGTTCGGAAAGAGCCAGTAATAGTAGGCGGCGACGTCGCTTCCATGGAAGCAGTGCTCGGGCGACGTTCCCGTACCGATCTGGAGTACACCTCGAGGAAGCAGTTCCGTTCGGTAGTCCTGATACGAAAGGACGTCGTTCAACCCGGCGTGAACGAAGGGCACGTGGAAGCCTTCGAGATAGTTCTCGACATAGAGGGCCCAGTGTGCCTGGACCAGGTAATCCCTGTCATGCTGCGGTGCGTGACGTATCGCGGTGAGTGACATCCGGTCGGCATGGGCGTCCATCGGTGCGATCCATTCCTCGAACGGCATCATTGGATCGATCGAACCGAAGATCATGTCGCCCCACGATCCATGGGCGATCCTGACCAGATCGTCCTTCGGCGTCGGGAAGTCCGACGTTTCGCCGAACTCGGGCATGTGCCGGAACGTGCCGTCCAGGGAGAACCGCCGGCCGTGGTAGCGGCATTTCAGCTCGTTCAGCCGGCACGGAGCATTCACCACCAGGTTTCCCCGGTGTGTGCAGACATTGGACAGGACCCTCAGGTGACCATCCCTATCCCTCGTAACGACAAGGGGTTCGCAATGCGGCCCGTCGAGTATGGACGTGGGAGATGCCGTCCCCGGGACGCGGACGTCCGAACCGTCGGCAAGCCAGTGCCACGAGCGGCGGAAGATGCGATCCAGGCATCGGCCATGGCTCTCAGCATCGCGATACCAGGCCGATGGAACGGTCCAGGCGCGGGAAATGTCGGAATCGATGTCGAATCGTATCATGTCGGACAAGATACGCTCGGGAATTGTATCGTATTTTTGTTGGTTTCGCATACGTACATGATCGTCAATGGCGAAGAATACCACCCCCACGCAATCCGTTCCGGTGCCCGAAGAATTCACCTCCATCCTCATACGGGGTGCACGGGAGCACAATCTCAAGAACGTCCATCTCGAAATCCCGCGTGACAAGCTCGTCGTCGTGACGGGCCTCAGCGGTTCGGGCAAGTCGTCGCTCGCCTTCGATACCATCTATGCCGAAGGGCAGAGGCGGTACGTCGAGTGCATGTCCTCCTACGCACGCCAGTTCCTCGGTGTGATGAAGAAGCCCGATGTGGACGTGATCGAAGGCCTGTCGCCTGCCATCTCCATCGAACAGAAGTCCGTCGGTTCCAGTCCCCGCTCGACCGTCGGTACCGTGACGGAGATCTACGACTACCTTCGTCTGCTCTTCGCCAAGGTCGGTATCCAGTACTGCGTCGACTGCGACATCCCCGTGCAGCAGCAGACGATCGACCAGATCGTGGACACGCTCATGGCCATTCCCGAAGGGCGGCGGCTGCAGGTCCTGAGTCCGGTGGTCAAGGGCCGCAAGGGCCACTACCGCGAGCTCTTCGATCAGTTCCGGAGGCAGGGCTTCACCCGTGTCCGTGTCGATGGTGACATCAAGGACATCACCGAAGGGATGCAGCTCGCCCGGTACAAGGTGCACAACATCGACCTCGTCGTGGACCGTCTGAACGTGGATCCGAACAACCGGCGCAGGATGACGGAAAGCATCGAGACCGCCCTCAACATGGGTGAGGCAGGAGTCAACGTTCTGGAAGAACAGGCGGATGGAACCTGGAAGGACCTTTACTTCAGTACCAGCTATTCGTGTCCGTCGTGCGGACGTTCCTACGAGACACCTGCACCGAACATGTTCTCCTTCAACTCGCCCTTCGGCGCATGTTCGACGTGCGAAGGCATCGGCGAGATGATGGACTTCGATCCCGCACTGGTTATTCCGGACCCGAACAAGTCCATCGAGCAGGGCGGTATCGCACCGCTCGGCAAGAAGCGTGAGACATGGCTCTGGAAGCAGGTCATCGCCTTCTGCGAACATCGCGGCGTCGACATGACGAAGCCGCTCGGTTCGTTACCGGAAGAGGACGTACAGGCAGTGCTCTACGGCACGGAGGGAAGCTCCGTCTCCGTGAATTACAGCGGCACGTCCATCAAGCACAAGTACATCGGCGTACTGCCGAGTCTGCGACATCAATTCGAGCAGACGACGACGGCCAGCGTACGGAGGAGCATCGAGAAATACTTCGCCACGATACCCTGCCGTACGTGCAAGGGAGCGCGGCTGAAGGAAGAGCATCTCTTCGTGCGCGTCGCCGAGGCCAACATCCATGCCACGACGATCATGGATATCGAGACCGCGGAGTCGTGGTTCTCTGCCCTGCCGGCGAAACTGACCGACAGGCAGAATATCATCGCGACCATGATCCTGAAGGAAATCGTCACACGTCTGAGCTTCCTGCGCAACGTCGGACTCACCTATCTCACGCTGGACCGTTCCGCACGATCGCTGTCGGGCGGCGAATCGCAACGTATCCGGCTGGCTTCGCAGATCGGCTCCCAACTCGTCGGTGTCACCTACGTCCTCGACGAGCCGAGCATAGGTCTGCATCAGCACGACAACCGCAAGCTCATCGCTTCGTTGAAGAGCCTTCGCGATCTCGGCAACTCCATCCTCGTCGTCGAACACGACCGGGAGATGATCGAGGAATCGGACCACGTCGTCGACATCGGTCCCGGTGCCGGCGTCCATGGCGGCGAGGTCGTCGCGGCCTTCCATCCCAAGGACGTGAATGCGGAGAGCATGGCGGTCGGCGAACGTTCGCTGACGCTCCAGTACCTGTCCGGCAAGCGCACGATTCCCATTCCTGCCGAACGCCGTCCGGGCAACGGCAAGACGATCAGGCTCGTGGGTGCATCGGGGCATAACCTCCGGAACGTGACGATGGAGATTCCTCTCGGAACCTTCGTCTGCATTTCCGGTATGAGCGGCTCGGGCAAGAGCACGCTCATCAATGATACGCTGTATCCCTTGCTGGCACGCCACTTCTACAACAGCGAGGTCCAGCCGCTGAAGCACGACCGCATCGAAGGCCTCGAGAACATCGACAAGGTCATCGAGATCGACCAGACACCGATCGGACGCACGCCGCGAAGCAATCCGGCGACTTATACCGGGCTCTTCACGCAGGTCCGCGATTTCTTCACGATGCTTCCCGAAGCGAAGATCCGTGGCTACAAGGCCGGACGCTTCTCGTTCAACGTATCGGGTGGACGCTGCGAAGAATGCGAGGGTGCGGGCATACGAAAGATCGAGATGAACTTCCTGCCCGACGTCTACGTCCCCTGCGACACATGCGGTGGCAAGCGCTACAACAGCGAGACTCTCGCCGTACGCTTCAAGGGCAAATCCATCGCCGACGTCCTCGACATGACCGTGGAAGAAGCCTTCGAACTCTTCCAGGACATACCCAAGATCAAGCACAAGCTCGCCACGCTGATGGACGTCGGTCTCACCTACATCACGCTCGGTCAGCAGGCCCCCACGTTATCCGGCGGCGAAGCGCAGCGCGTCAAGCTCGCCACGGAACTGTCGCGGACCGGTACGGGCAGGACGATGTATCTGCTCGACGAACCCACGACCGGCCTGCATTTCGAAGACATCCGCATCCTCCTCAAGCTGCTCGAGAAGCTCGTCGACAAGGGCAATACGGTTGTCGTCATCGAACATAACCTCGATGTCGTCACCTATGCCGACCACATCATCGACCTGGGGCCGGGCGGTGGACGCGACGGAGGCCGCATCGTTGCTACAGGCACGCCGGAAGCCGTGGCGAACGAGCCCGAAAGCATGACCGGCCAGTATATCCGGACCATGCTGCCAGCGACGCAGCCATGAAACAATTCCACGTGATTCGACGGCGAAACGGCCCGCGATCCGTCCCGACTCCTCGTTTCCGTTTCGTATTTTCGCCTTCTTGTTCGAACTCCAGTTGCTTATCGAAGGAACGTCATGAACATTCTCGTTTGCATCTCCCAGGTGCCTGATACCGTGACCAAGATCGCTGTCGGTACGGACGGCGTCAGTATCAACCCCCAGGGCGTGAAATTCATCCTGAATCCCTACGACGAATTCGCCATCGAAGAGGGCCTGCGCCTGAAGGAAAAGAACGGCGGCACGGTCACCACGCTGACCGTGGGCGGTGAAGGCGCCAAGGACATCCTCCGTACTGCTCTCGCCATGGGTTCCGATACGGCCATCCTGGTGAAGGACGACGCACGCAGCGATTCGTTCTCCGTAGCGGCCAGCATCGCCGATGCGGCACGCGAGCTTTCGCCCGACCTCGTGATCTTCGGACGCCAGAGCATCGACTTCGATTCGTTCCAGGTTCCTCCCATGGTGGCAGAACTCCTGAACCTGCCCAACATCTCCATGGTCTCGAGCCTCACGATCGACGGCACGAACGTCACCGCCGAACGCGACATCGAAGGCGGCAAGGAAACCGTCGTCACCACCCTGCCCTGCGTCATCAGCGCACAGAAGGGGCTCAACGATCCGCGCTATCCGAAGCTTCCGGACATCATGAAGGCCAAGTCCAAGCCCATCACCGAACGTGCCCCTTCGTCCGAAGCCGCCCGCACGCAGACGATGTCCATGAACCTGCCGGACAACAAGCGTCTCGGAAAGATCGTCGGCGACAGCGATGCCGACATCAGCGAATTCGTACGTCTCCTTCACGAAGAAGCGAAGATGATCTGACGACCGCGGTCCGGTCGGGATCGGACCTGAACTTCACCAACAACGACATCAACAAGAAGAATCCGAATCATGACAGTACTCGTAGTTCTCGAACCCCAGGGAAATGGCCTTCGCCGGACGTCGTATGAAGTGATCACGGCAGCATTCGCCATTCCTGGTGCGACCGTCACGGGCGTGGCCATGAATGCCACGAACGAACAACTCCAGACCGCAGGCGACTATGGTCTGACCTCCTGCCTGAATGCCACCGGCGACGCCGTGTCGACGTTCTCCAACGGTACCTTCGCCACGGTCGTGGCGGAAGCCGCCCGCAAGACCGGTGCGACCGTCGTACTCTTCGGTGCGAATGCCACCGGCAAGGACGTGGCACCCCGCGTGGCCGTGAAGCTCGGCGCCGGCTTCGTGCCCGACTGTGTGGCCCTGACGGCCAACGGCGACACGCTGCAGGCCGTTCGCCCCGTCTATGCAGGCAAGGCGGAACTGACCGTCAAGCCCCTCACCGCTTCCGCCGTCTATACACTGCGTCCGAATGTCTTCACGGCCAGGAAGGGTGACGGAGCATCCGTCTCCGTCGAAGCCTTCTCGCCCGCCATCGATGCAGGTGTGCGCACGGCACGCGTCACGAACGTCGTCAAGAACGAAGGCGCACTCGACGTTGCCGAAGCCGACATCGTCGTCTCCGGTGGTCGTGGCCTCAAGGGCCCCGAACACTTCCATCTCGTCGAAGAACTCGCCCGTAGCCTTGGTGGTGCCGTCGGTGCATCCCGTGCAGTCGTGGACGCAGGCTGGCGTCCGCATCGCGAGCAGGTAGGACAGACGGGCAAGACCGTCTCTCCCAACATGTATGTCGCATGCGGTATCAGCGGCGCCGTGCAACATTTGGCCGGTATGTCGTCGTCGAAGATCATCGTGGCCATCAACAAGGACAAGGAAGCTCCGATCTTCAAGATGGCGGACTACGGCATCGTCGGTGATGTTTTCGAGGTTCTGCCGAAACTGACGCAGAAGATCTCTGCTATCACGGGGAAGTGAGATATATTTCCGCATGAACAAGGTTCAGGTCGATATTCTGGGGCTCAGCGTGAGTCCCGCCAGCAATGGCGCCTACGCCCTCATCCTGAAGGAATCGGACGGTGTGCGCCGCCTTCCGATCGTGATCGGCGGCCCCGAAGCGCAGGCCATCGCCAACGAACTCGAGGGGATCAAGGCACAGCGTCCGATGACGCATGACTTGCTCCGCAGCGTGATCGAGGCACTGGGAGGCCATCTGCGCGAGGTCGTGATCAACAACCTCAAGGAAGGGACCTTCTACGCTTCCCTGGTCTTCGAATACACGGATCAGGAAATCGACTCACGCCCGAGCGATGCCATCGCCCTGGCCGTACGGTGCGGCGTGCCCATCTTCGTAAGCGAGGAGATCATGCAGGAAGCGTCGTTCAAGCCGGGCGACGAGGAGTTGCCAGACGCTGCAGGCGAGGAAGCAGGTGAAGACGGAGACGAGGAAGAGGACGAACTCAGCATGCTGAAGAGCAGCGGTGAGACGAAGGAAGCCGAACCTCAGTCGGCGAGTCTCACCCATCGTCAACGCCTCGAACAGGAGCTGAATCAGGCCATCAACGTGGAAGACTACGAGAAGGCGGCGCGTCTTCGTGATGAACTTCAACGATTGACTGGCGAATAAGCCGGCTCTTCGTATATTTGCAGCTCTCTACGCCGGAGTAGCTCAGCTGGTTAGAGCAACGGAATCATAATCCGTAGGTCGGGGGTTCAAGTCCCTCCTCCGGTACCACGAAGCCCTCGCACTATGCGGGGGCTTTGTGTTTCAGGGTCCTTCCTTCCCTTCTTCCAACGCCCGGTTCTCCGTTGGAATGCGGATTCCCAGCAAGAGGATCGCATTGAGTACCGTCACGACGATAGCTGTGACCGGTGCCCCCACGAGCATCGGAATGCAGAACAGCTCCGCCACCACCGCGACGTAGTTCGGATGCTTCATGAAACGGTAGGGGCCCTGTTCGACAGGACTTCGTCCGGGAACGACGATGATACGCGTGTTCCATGCTTCGCCGAGCGACGTGATTGCCCAGTATCGAAGCCCTTGTGCGGCGATGACGACAGCGGCACACATCCACCACCACCATGATATGGGATCGGGTAATTCCGTCGCTTTCCGCATCGTGCTTTCGACGACCATTGCCGCGAACCACGTCGTATGCAGGACGATGAAGAACGGATAGTGTCGTGCTCCGTATTCCCTTCCACCGTGTGCCATCGAGATCCGTGCGTTGCGTGCTGCGATGCGCAGCTCGAAGAGCCGCTGCACGACGAGCAGTACGATGATGGACGTGAGCATCATGAAGGGCGCTCGAGCAGAACGAACTCCGCACTGAAGCCGGGGCCGAGAGCCATGGCAACGCCATATCGGCGCGGCCATACGACACGCTCCCGGAGGATACGCTCGATCACGAACAGGACGGAAGCACTGGAGAGATTGCCGAAGTCGTGGAGGACCCCTTTCGCCGCTGCCATGGCCTCGTCATCCTCTTCTATCGTCAACGCCACGGAATAGGCATCGATCACCTTCGCTCCACCCGGATGCGCGAGGAAGGTACCGACGTCGTCACGACCGATGCCCCAGTATTCGAGTGCCTCGGAGAACGTCGAGGGAAGATGCGTCGTGATGAAGTCGGGAATGTCGCGTGAGAACCGGACCTTGAAGCCCGTATCGATCACATCCCATCCCATGATGTCCTCTGTATCGGGATAGAGCGTACTGAAACTCGATCGGATCGCCGGGCCGTGGCCCTGCGCATCGATGACGACCGCTGCCGCACCGTCCGCGAACAGACTCGCTCCCACGATGTTGCTCTTGCTCGTATCACCGCGCTGGAACGTCACGCTGCATATCTCCACGGCGATGAGCAATACCGGCTGGCCATCGTGATGGCGGCAGGCCTCGGCCGCACGTGCGAGTCCTGCCACGCCGCCTGCACATCCGAGACCGAAGATCGGTGTGCGATGGGCATGCGGCGACAGGCCGAGTCGCCTGATGACGTACGAGTCGAGACTCGGCGTCGCGATACCGGTCGTGGATACGACGATGACGGAGGCGATGTCCGAAGCGCTCCTTCCCGCCTGTTCCAGTGCGCTACGTGCCGCCGTACAGGCCAGGTCGACGGCCGACTCGATGAAGGCTTCCGTCGTTTCACGAAGACCACGTGGCTCGAAATACCACGGTATCGAACGTATGACGTAGCGCGCTCCGATGTGGTCGTGGTCGAAGACCGACAGCATCCTGTCCAGCACGGGAGACTCGTCGCCATAGACGATCCGCATGACGTCGCGCACTTCACCCTGCGTGATCCGGTGAGGAGGCACGGCTGTTCCGATTCCGGCGATACGTGGCTTCTTCATAGTAACGACTCCGGGGCATCCGGTTCCGGTGTGGCGCAGGTATTCCTGTAGGCGAGCTGCGAGAGGCGCTTGCGTTGATCGCTCTTCCAGTCGATGCGCGGGCGCTGCTTCTCGGGAGGAAGATAGCCGAGGCGATACAATGCCATCAGTTCGAGGGATTCAGGCACGTCGAGGAGCGCCTTGAGTTCCTCCCATGCATCGGGGATCTCCATCGGCGTGGAGATGAACTGAATACCCATACCGAGCTCTCCTGTCATGAGCCAGATGTGTTCGATGGCCATTCCCATGCTGAGCTGGCAATAGTAGCCGCTGAGCTCGCCTGGACGATATTCTTCCCTGGTGAGCAGCACTGCGAGGATGAGCGGACTCTCCTCGATCAGCTTGCGATTGTCCTCGCCGAGAAGCTTCGGCACTCCGAGTCTGGCCATGATCTTCATCGCGGTATCGCTCAGGACCTGTTTGACGAACGGACGCAAGGGACCGGGCAACTGATCGACGAAGATGCCGTCGCGCCGTGTATCCATCTCCGCCTCTGTGAAACGGAAGTACTTCCTGTACCGCTGGAAGAACGTTCCCTGCTCCATCAACTGCCTCATCGTACGACCGCCGATCTCCGCGATGCGACGACGGACATCGGCGTCGTCGATCAGCACGAATCGCCATGGCTGTGAATTGAAATGACTCGGGGCGCGCCCTGCCGCCTCGACCAGCAACCGCTGATGTTCGAGAGAAACGGGACGGGGATCGAAATGACCGTTCGTCGTCTTTCTCGTCCTGATCGCATCGCGAAGACTGAGTACCATGATCGCTCCTCTATTCGTCCGCCGTTGTTTCATCGTACATGGCGTCGATGACGTCCTTGTACTGCTTCTCGACTTCCTTGCGTTTGATCTTCAGTGTCGGCGTCAGCATGCCGTTCTCGACCGTGAAGGGTGTGGACAGGATGGTGAAGCGCCGGACGCGTTCGTACTTGGAAAGGTCCAGCTGGAGGCGTGTGATGTCCGACCGTATCGCACGATACGTTTCCTCGCTGGCGAACATTTCCTCGCGCGAGGATGCCGAGAGCCTGTTGTGCGTGAACAGGTCACGTACGGCGTCTTCGTCGGGAACGACGAGTGCGGTGCAGTATTCGCGGCGATCTCCGATCAGGATGACCTGGTCGATGAGGGACGATTGCAGCATCGCCTGTTCGATCGGCTGCGGTGAGATGTTCTTTCCGCCGCTGCTGACGAGGATGTGTTTCTTGCGATCGGTGATCCTGAGGTTGCCGTCGCCATCGATCACGCCGATATCGCCCGTATGGATCCATCCCGCAGGATCGATTGCCTCGGCCGTCGCGGCATCGTCCTGCCAGTATCCGCGCATGACGTTCGGACCGCGTGCGAGGATCTCGCCATCGTCCGCGATGTGGATCCTGACGTTCGGCAACGGCTTTCCTACCGTACCGAAGGCGATGTCGCCCGGTCGCGTGACGCACAGCACGGGTGACGTTTCGGTGAGACCGTAACCTTCGAGGATGACGATACCCATCGCCTGGAAGAAGCGACCGATGTCGGGCGCGAGCGCCGCACCTCCCGACACGAAGAAGCGCAGTCTACCTCCCATACGTTCACGAACGGATGAGAAGACGAGCCGATCGGCGAGGGCATGCCGTGCGGCGAGCAACGGACCACGCCTGCCTGCCCTATCCGCATCGAGTGCACGCAGCCCGACGTCGACCGCCCAATGGAAGATGCGTTGTCGCATTGCCGACTGCTTGTCCACGGACGCGAGGATACGTCCGCGTACGCGTTCGAAGAGTCTCGGCACGGATGTCATGACGGTCGGACGTACCTCACGAAGATTGTCCGCCACGGATTCGATGGATTCCGCGAAATAGGTGGAGGCACCGGTCGTGAAGGCGCAATAGAATCCGGCCATTCTCTCGTACGAATGGCATAACGGGAGATAGGACAGGAAGATGTCCGCTTCGCTCACCGGCAATACCGCGAGGGCACCGGCGATGTTGGACGTGATGTTGCGGTGCGTGAGCATCACACCTTTCGGGGTACCCGTCGTACCACTGGTATAGATCAGCGTCAGGAGATCGTCGGGCTGGACACGCATCGCCATGGTCCTGAACTTCCGTTCGCGGTCGTCGGCCGTGGCCGACGACTCGCCTCTTCGTACGATGTCGCTGAAGCGGACGATGCCGGGACCGGCTTCCACGTCGTCGTTCATCACGACGACGGTCCGCAGGTTCGGTAATTCGTCACGGATCCTGTTGATCTTTCCCAGCTGGAAGGCATTGGAGACGATGATCACGGAGGCTTCACAGTCGGCGAAGATCTGTGCTTCCTGGCGAGCCGTCAGTGTCTGGAAGACGGGAACGTCGATGGCGCCGAGCGTGTTGATGGCGAAGTTGGCGATGGGCCATTCGATCCTGTTCTCCGATGCGATGCCGATGCGTTCGCCGGGAACGACACCTTCGAGGAGAAGACCCAGGGCGAAGCATTCCACCCGACGGCGGAGATCGTCGTGCGAGGTATGCCGCCACGTGCCCTGCGCCTTGTGCGCATAGGCCGTCTTGTCCGGCCGACCACGGAACCTGTCGCAGACATCGAGGAACAACGCGGGAATCGTTCCAGGAACCATACTGCCTCCTCGTACTGGAAGCTGCAAGATACTTCAATCGAAGAACGACCAGTTCAGGGTAAAACGGAGATTACGCTGCGCTTCGGGTGAGAGTTCCGTCGTCGCGTACCGTTGCTGGAAAAGATTCTCCCAGCTCAGCCGTACGGTGGCATTGCCGAGGGTCGCGGCAAGGAATCCGTCCAGTCCGTTACCGATCCAGTCCTGCTTCGTGGATCCGGGAAGGTAGGACCATGTGAGCGGATCGTACTGCATGGGTCGCATGGGGGAAAAACCGCCGGCCGTGATGCCGAGACTTACGCTGCTCGTCCCGACTTCGTAGACGTAGGCCACGGAAACGTGACCGCTGACGAGAGGCAGCCGCTCATCGTTGGTTCCCGACGTCGTCGAGCGCTGGATGCGTACGACCGGCCTGACTTCGAAGGCACCGAAGCGTGCCGTGCCCTGGCCGACGACACCGCTCGCGGTCTGGTTCACGGCGTCGGCGATACGATGGTAGCCGATGATCGTCGCCGAATTCTTCTCGTGGTGCCACCGGAGTGCGGCCATGGCCAGCGTCTGGCGGATCGACGTGCCGATGCTACTGAGATCGGCGGATACCGACCAGTCCTTCGCGGCTCTCCACAGGAGCGAAGCTCCTGCGCCGCTGACGAGCGTATCGTGTGCGGATCGCGACAGCCGTGCCGCGGCGCTGACGTCAATCTCGCCGAGACGCAGACGTGCATGACCGAAGAGGCCCGTCGTCACACCATCGTATGCCGTCGTGTAGATGGTCCGTTCCTGCGATGCGTGCTCGATCACGACACCGGACCGGATGAGGAGTGGTCCGAACCTGCGTTCGAAGCGCCCGATCGCACCAAGGGTACGTCCGTGGAGGACGGCTCCGGTACTGTCGCGCAGGCGCAGCATGTCCATCGTCGAGAGATAGGTCGAAATGGAAACGAGTCCGGTGGAATCACCGGGTGTGATGAGCGACGACGAAAGCGTGACGTCGTGACGCCGCGATTCGTCGCGAAGGGCCGCATAGCGCGGCAACGCGAAGTCGTCGGTCATGGACGCCGACCCCGGGAGGATGCCCCCCCACAGATCGGTATTGAGACTGGCGAGATTGTAGGAGAGCGAGAGGTGGATGCGCTCCGTGGCCGTATAGCGGACGGCCGCGCGGACGTTCCAGACGTCGAAGCCCGTTCGTGCATAGGAGCCGTTGGCTCCGGATCTTCGCACTCCGACGGCGATGTTGAGGTCGCGTGCCACGTTTTGTGCGAGCGACACATCGGCTGCGATGAGATCGCCTGCTTCCTGTGTATACCACAATCGTGTGAACGGCGTCGCGATGTTGTGACGGATTTCCTGAAGGTTCAGGACTGCGAGCGTGGATGACGGTGCGAGACCGATGGCATCGCTGCCGACATAGAGTTCCATGCGTTCCAGGCCTTCGACGGCGACCTGTTCGAGATGGAGGGAACCGGACCACGGTTCGTACAATGCCCTGCCGTTCATGCTCACGGCGAGATCGTTCCCCGTTCCGCCGGCGATGCTGAGACTGTTGTACTGTCCGAACCCGCCCGCGGACAAGGCCATCCATGGTGTGGAGCGGGTCAGCAGCTCGGGAAGCGATCTGTACTGGACGTGTCTGGTATCGCGCTTCGTGATGTCGAACTGCGGTGTCGGATCGAGGACGGAAAGACGTCCGTGGCCATCGTAGGGAATATTGAGTGAGTCGGGGCGTTCTACCTTACGCTTCGCGAAGGAACTGTCGTTCGGATCCGTGCTCTTGCGTCCATCCCGCACGACCTGTCCCGACGCCGTCATCGAGAAGAGTACCATCAACATGCAAAAGGCAGGTATCGAACCTGCCCATTGCATGCGTATTCGTGGTAGTCGCGTCATTGTCCGTGCGTCAGGCCTCTGCCGTCTCTTCGCCTTCGGTCGCATCGTCTTCGTCGTCACGCGTGACCGTGGTGATGTCGGCGATGGTGTCGGCTTCCTCGAGACGGATGAGCTTCACGCCCTGCGTGTTACGGCCGAGCGTGCGGACGTCCCTGACGGGTTGACGGATCAGGATTCCGTTGACGGTGATCACGACGAGATCGTCGGCGTCGTTGACTTCGAGAATGGCGCAGATCGGGCCTGTCTTGTCGGTGATGTTCATCGAGATCACGCCCTTGGCACCGCGCTTCGTCATGCGGAAGTCGTCCACACGCGTGCGCTTGCCGTAGCCCCTGGAGCCGACGACGATGACCTGCGAGTCTCCGTGACGGACGGCCGTCAACGAGATGACTTCGGCATCGCCTTCGAGGGAGATACCTTTCACACCCGCTGCTCCGCGGCCCATGGAACGAACGTCCGACTCATGGAAACGAACGGCGAGTCCGGAACTCGAGCCGATGAGGATGTCGTTGTTACCGTCCGTGAGACGGGCGCCGATGAGGCGATCGTTCTCGTCGAGATTGATGGCGATGATACCGTTGCTGCGGACGTTGGCGAAGTCGCTCACGGGCGTCTTCTTCACCGTACCGTTCTTCGTCGCGAAGAAGATGAACTGGTCGTCGCGTTCGAAGTCCGTCACCGTCAGGTAGGCATTGACCTTTTCGTCGCCGGCCTTCTGGATGACGTTCGCGAGCGAGCGCCCCTTCGCATTCCGCGAACCTTCGGGAATGTCGTAGACCTTGACGCGATAGACGCGTCCACGATCCGTGAAGAACAGCAGGTAGTGGTGCGTCGACGCGCGGAAGACCGTTTCCACCCAGTCGTCTTCATAGGTACCGGCACCGCTGACGCCACGGCCGCCCTTGTGCTGACGGCGATACGTGGTTACGGGGGTCCGCTTGATGAAGCCGTTATGCGAGATGGTGACGATGACTTCTTCGTTGGCGATCATGTCTTCGAGCGTGAAATCCTTCGCATCGAAGACGATCTGCGTGCGGCGTTCATCGTTGTGCTTTGCGGCGAGTTCGCGGAGTTCGTCGCCGATGAGTTGCATCTGCAGTTCCTTGCTGGCGAGAATGCTGCGGAGGCGTTCGATGGTTTCGATGACTTCGCGGTATTCTGCCTGGATCTTGTCGCGCTCGAGGCCGGTGATACGCTGCAGACGCATATCGAGAATGGCCTTGGCCTGGATCTCGGACAGACCGAAGCGCGATTGCAGGCGCTCGCTGGCCGTCGGTACGTCCTTCGATTCCTTGATGGTCTTGATCACCTCGTCGATGTTGTCGAGGGCGATGATGAAGCCTTCCAGGATATGGGCACGCTTCTCGGCAGCGGTGAGGTCGAACTGTGTCCGGCGGACGATGACCTCGTTCCGGTGCTTGACGAACGCTTCGATGAGTTCCCTCAGCGTAAGGATGCGCGGGCGGCCTTCGACGAGGGCGAGCATGATCACACCGAAGGTGACCTGCAACTGCGTGTGCTTGTAGAGATTGTTCAGCACGACCATCGGAATGCCGTCACGCTTCAGCTCGATGACGACGCGCAGGCCGTCGCGGTCGGATTCGTCACGGATATCCGAAATGTCTTCGAGGGTCTTGGCCTTCACGAGGTCGGCGATCTTCTCGATGAGGCCGGCCTTGCTGACCTGATAGGGCAGCTCAGTGATGACGATGGATTCCTTGCCCTGCTTGTTCGTTTCGATATTGGCCTTCGCGCGCACGAGGATCTTGCCCCGGCCCGTCGTATAGGCCTGGCGGACGCCTTCGTAGCCGTAGATGATACCACCCGTCGGGAAGTCCGGCGCGGTGATGTACTTCATCAGTTCTTCGTTGGTGATGTTGGGATCGGTGATCCATGCCTGGATACCGTTCAACACCTCACGCAGGTTGTGCGGCGGAATGTTCGTGGCCATACCCACGGCGATACCGTTCGCGCCATTGACGAGCAGCGTGGGCAGTACCGTCGGCAGTACCGTCGGTTCCTGGAGGGAATCGTCGAAGTTGGAACGGAAGTCGACCGTGTCCTTGTCGATGTCCCGGATGACTTCCATCGCAAGCGGTGCGAGGCGGGCTTCCGTATAGCGCATGGCTGCGGGGCTGTCACCGTCCACGGAACCGAAGTTACCCTGGCCGTCGACGAGCATGTAGCGCATCGACCATTGCTGGGCCAAGCGTACCATGGCATCGTATACGGAGGAGTCACCGTGGGGGTGGTACTTTCCGAGCACTTCGCCGACGATACGGGCACTTTTCTTGTAGGGCCGGTTCGGCGTCATACCGAGTTCGTACATGGCGTACAGCACCCGGCGGTGTACGGGTTTCAGACCATCGCGCGCATCCGGAAGGGCGCGGGAAACGATGACGGACATGGAATAATCGAGATACGAATCGCGCATCTCGTCTTCCATCAGAATCTGCAGAATTCGCTCGTTCGGGAAGGCCATACGGTCTTAGAGGATGATTGGAACGTGCAAAAATACGGAAAATGGCCGTCCCAACCGGGCGTTCAGCGCAGAAGAACCAGCATTCCCGTACGGTACAGTGAAGGGTCTCCGGTCAGCGAAATCCGGTAGAAATAGGTCCCCGTCGGCAGGGACTGGCCATCCGCTCCCCTTCCGTCCCATACCACCGACGCCGTACCGACGGTGAGCTGGACCGGCAGTTGGCGGATCATACGGCCCTGGACGTCGGAGATGTCGACCCGGGCAGGGGTATTGGCCATGGGCGAAGCCAGCCGCACGGCGAACGTGACGGGCCCCGACGACGGATTCGGCGCCGCAAGAGCATCGAGCAATTGCGTCTTGTCCGACACCCACAGGGCCATATCGAGATTCGCCTCGTTACCCGTGGCATCCTTGGCGCGGACGAGGAGGTTGTTCTGGCCCTTGTCCATACGGTAGCGGAAGATCTGGGCCGCACGAACGTCGGGGACGGCGTAGCGTCCGTAGACGTTCTGCGTGGACAGGAACTGGAAGTCCGTCGTGACGGCCGGACGTATCCGGTCGCCATTGACGTATGCCGTCAGACGCGTGGAATCGTTGATAGGCAGTTGAGAATTGTCCGAGAGAAGGACTTCGACGAGGGGCTCGGTCAGGATGAAGTCGCCGTCACGGACGATACGCTGGTCCGCCATTACCGTAATGGTCGGCGGTACGTCGTCTTCGCCGATGGTCAGGACGATGGCCGACGTGTTGTTGTAGGCATAGAGTTCGGGATGGACATTCCCCTCGTTGGCGGTCGCCGAGATCGTCGATCGTTCACCGAGGGCCGCCGTGGGAATCGCGATCGTCGTATCGAACGTCGTGTTCGCCGCCATTGCGGGCAACGGCATCGTCACGTCCACGGGGTGCTCTCCTACCGTAGCCCCGCTCGCGACAAGCGTGACGGCTGATCGCGATGATGCATAGGAGCGCATGACGTTCCTGACGCGATAGGTCACGCCGACGGTATCGCCGCGAAGGACCTCTTCCGCCGGTACCGTGATGGCGCCGCGTTCGATGCTCCATTCGTCGGCAGGTACCACGACGGCATCCACGGAACGAAGGACGGGTTCCCGCTGGCTGTCGGCAACGTGCGTGAGTTCGGTACGTGTCTGGACTGCGAGGTAGTCCGTACCCGAACCGACGTCATTCCACGTTCCTGTACCGTCTTCGAAAGAAGTCAGGGAGTCCACGCTGCCGTCACGACGGCGTCCGTACAATACCGTCCTCATCCCGCCTGCCATGCCATCGCCTCCGACCTGGATCGATGCGATCCGTTTGACGGGACCGAACCAGTCGGACTCGACGAAGCCGTTGCGTCGATAGAACGGCAGCTTCGTCGTGATCTTCACCATCGAATCGGGAGCACCCTTCCAGCCTTCGACGGCGGCACCCCGGCCCAGACCTCTTCGGCCGACGAGCACGTAGGAACTGTTGTTCCGGAGCGAGTCCTCATACATCGATCCGTACATGCGCAACGTCTCGCGAAGCGTATCGATGTTGCCGTCCTTGACGAAGCCGGAAAAGGCCTCGTCGCATGCGGCGACCACGACGCGATCGTCAGCACCGATCGAGTCACGCATGAAGGTGAGGAATTCTCTCGTGGAACCGTTGTGGCCGGCTTCCGGAGGCTGCGGGAACTGCCATGTATCGTACCAGCGGATGGCTCTGGGAATCGTGTCGTACGGACCGAATACGACGATGTTCAGTCCACGCAGATAGTTGTTGTCGCGATAGTAGATGCCGTCCAGGCGTACCTGGAACGTCCGTACGATCTGCACGGAATCGGGATTGGTGACGCCCACACCGCTGGAACGCACGAAGAGCTCGAGTTCCCTGCTGCCGAGAACGTAGCCCTTGTTGTCGTCGTCGTATGCCACCGCTCCGGCCGTCGCTGGCCGCAGGCCGCTGCCGTGTTGTCGCAGGCGTTGCTCGTCCTGTCCTAGTCCCGTGCGCTCGGACGCACTGAATGGAATCCAGATGCGTGACGACGTGGTACCGTTGACGCGGTCGACGAGTCGTGCGGACATCCAGTACTGTCTGTCCGGTTCGAGAATGAGGGTCGGCGACCAGTCCACGACGCTTCCCGTTCGCGTTATCTCCGACGGTTGCGAGCGCATCACCGTCGTTGCGTCGGTCGTATCGACTGCGGTCGTGATGGCGAACTCGACGTCGAGGGTTTTCGTTTCGGTGGACTGCGGATCGAGAACGCGGAATACCGGATTCATGATCGGCATATCCCACCAGCGTTGTGGTTCGACGGGCAGGACGCTTCGGGAGAAGACCGTCATTACCGCCGTCAGCCTGTTGTTGGCGCGATTCTCGTCGGAAAAGACACCGGTAGGATCGAGATCGAAGACGAGATTGTGTTCACCCGTCATTCCTGCGATATCCAGTGAGCACCGGAGAACGGCGGAGCCGCAGATGCCGTTGTCGATCATCATTTCCGTGGTGTCGGCGTATGCCTCGAAGGTCCGTATGCATCGCACGAGCAGAGGAAGCGTCGTACCGATACCGGCATTGTGTACCGTCAGGCTGATCACGGCGATCGAGTCGTCTTCCGTGAGTTGGAGGTCGTTCGTCCGGTCCGCGATCACGAGATCCTGGCGTCGTGCATAGACGTCGGGAATGGTATCCATCCTGATGCGTGTGAAGGGATCGCCCAGCACGCAGTACTGCATGACGGTATTGTAGCCTTCCCTGTCGCCACGCCGCGCGAACGACTGCTTGGCTGCATAGATGAGATCGCCCACGCCGCGGATCTTCGCATCGCGGATCTGCTGATGGATATTGTAGTGCAGCATGCTGACGGCGATCTTGAACTCCCATCCGGTTCCACCGACTGCCGCGACGAAGCCCTTGCCGGGTTCGACGAGATACTGACCGTTCTTGCACAACGTGCTGGGATTGGAATATGCTCCGGTCTGACATGCATAGGTGGCCAGGATGCCGTACCGCCCGGTATTGCTCAGTTCGCTGGGTTCCCAGCCCGTGATGTCGAACTGCTGCGTGGCACCGTGACCAATGTAGTTCATCCACTGTACACCCGTATTGAGCTGCTGGGTGATGAGGAAGCCGATGTTGGCCGGTGCGGTGTACTTGCAGAGCGTGACGGAGTCCATGCACATCGGAACCTCGGTGAACGTGTCGCCCGTTCCGAACGGATCCTGCAGCATGTCGTAGAAGACCTGGCACATCCCTTCGTTCTCGTCTCCACCACCGACGAACATGAATCGCCGCATCCACGGAGAGAACTGTATGGTATCCGACTGGACGATCTTGTCGACGAGCGTACTCGACTCTTCTTCGGTAAGGACAGGAAGTCTCGAGACGACCATTTCGGGAAAGGCGTAGTCACCGCCTTCAAGCAATCCGAACCAGTAATCCGACGATGGTCGACCGTAGGTAGGTACCTGGTCGGGTCTGCGCGCACCGACATTCCCTTCCTTGATGATGACACGCTGATCCCATGTTGCATTGCCGACGAGGACGGCATAGGAAGGACGGGGCTCGGGCCATGTTTCCCACGCATGACGGAGAAATTCGCGCAATGCTTCGGGAGCCCTCGATCCGGCGCCGAATTCGTCGAGGATCGCGTCGATGTCCACGACGGCCGTCGAAACCCCGTTATGACTCCTTCTGTGCGCAGCGAGGCGTTCCGCATTGGCCCGATGCACACCGTGCGCGACGTAGATCACGTCGGCCTGTGCGTGCGGCGCACGAAGATCCGCAAGCGCGGATGCGCGTACGACCGCCACTTCGACGGCGAGGTCATCGTTGATGTAGAGGCCGAGTGCGCGGTCCGACGGTACGCACACCGCACCTGAATAGCGCTGTCCCTGGGCATGTTCGAGGAAGCCATCCACGGCGACGACCGGACGACTGCCGACATCGGCCGAGAGCGTCGAGGAGGCTCCGAGTACGAAGCCGTGCAGCCATATCAGTTCCGACGATGGCGTTGCCCGCTGTTCGGAGATCCAGCTCTTCAACGATGCCGATGCCTGCGATCCGCAACCGCCGACGACGACGGTACTGCCTTGCGGAAGTGTCCGAAGTACCGTGAGAAGGGTCTCGGCGTCGGTGGAAACGGTCGTGAACGCAGTCGTCGATGAAGGTTGCCGGACGATGGCGAAGAATCCGGAGATGCTATCGATGGAGATCATCTCGTCGTTGATGACGACCGAAGCACGATACTTCGTACCGTTCCAGTCCGTCGTCGTCCATTCACGATCGACCTTCGTGATCGATGCCCTGATGGCGTTCCCTTTCATGGAGACGACATGCCGGGCCAGTCTGTTCATCGTCGTATCGAGCACGTAGATGTCGCGCGTCCGTGAGCCGTCGACGGGAACGCTCCATGGAGCGTTCTGTCCACTACCGCTGGTCCGGCCGATGAAGCTGCCGTCCATAAGATACGGGAGGGCCTTGCCTTCGATCGTCACGTAGTCGACCAGAAGTTCCGAGACGTAGTCCTCCTTCGTGAAGAACTCCGGGTTGCCGACGGAGAAGGCACGCATGGAGGTTGCACCGGATGCGATGCGATTGCCGGGCAGCGTCACGGAAACGACATTCATGCCGAAGCCATCCGTGATCGTCTGCGCGCTCGCCTCGCCATCGACGGAGAGGTCCATTCTGTTGTCGGGGCTGTAGTTCCAGGCATTCGTCGATGCAGCGTAGTGCAACGAGAACCGGATACTGTCGTCCGGCTGTCCCGTTCCCGCCACGGGATACCGGAAGGTCAGACGCTCGAACGCCTTCGCATTGAGGGCATCCCAGTAGAATCCCTCGAGATAGGCATCGTCGGTCAGATAGGTCGACGAGACTTCGTCGATGCCGCTTCCGAGATGGTAGAAACCGTCGTCGCGTTCGATATGCAGGTCGACGTCGAGTGCCGGCAGTCGTGTCGTCTCCCCGGTGCAGCCTGCCAGTTCCGTCATGCGGAGATGTTCTCCCGGTCTCGTCGTCAGGAAGAACGTGCTCACCGTGTCGTGCACATTGTACCAGATGGTATCCCCTTCCGGTCTGCGTCCGCGGAAGAGAATCGTATCGGATGCCGTCAGCGTTCCGGAGCCGTCGCCATCGATGATGAAGATGTGCCGTTCGATTCCCTTCTGGAACAGGGTCAGCGTGGCCAGCGGAGCACCGGTCAGCGCCGGTTCCACGGCAAGGATGGCCGTACCCGTCGACCGTGCGATGCCGTCACGGGACGTCATGAGCTTCACATGGGGACGTGAAGGATCGATCCACGAGGGATCGATGATCCGCTGTATTGCATCCGTCCGTTTTGCGGATACCTCCCGTTCCTCCCAACCTGGATTCAGGAGCGGGTTGGCCCATGCGGGCAATGTCCATGTCTTCGCCGAACGGACGAGGTTGCGCTCGAAGGTCACACGGACCGTCGCACTGTCGGCACGTTGCCATCCGTCACCATTCCGTCGCCACGGCTGCACGGCTAGCGTCGCCATGGTATGGTTTCCGTAACGTCCCGTGCGTACGATCGTCACGCCGAAGTCCCCTTTGCCGAGAGTATCCATCTCGGCCGGCCGGCCGGCCTTCCATCTGTATACGGTCATGCGTGCGGAGACATTCCCCTCATCCGGGACGACGACGGACCACTCCGACGTCAGTGCCTTCGCCGACAACGTGGCGGTGAGCCCTTGTGCGGAAGCGTCGGCAGTCGTTGCCCTGGAGGATGCCGAAACGGCGCACAGAACGGCAAGCAGTAGCAGAATATGCATATGATGGGGCCCAAACGGAATGCGCCGTGATACGAAAGGTACCACGGCGCATTAACTGTTTTATTTGCCGAAAAGTTACGAGCGCTGACCGCCCGGGAAGGATTCGCGCATGGCGATGATGATCTTCTCGGCGACCTTGTCGGAAACGACGCGCTTGACGTTGTCGTCACTCGCGAGCGATTCAGCGATGGCTTCTTCCACCTTGCGCTTGATGAGCTCCGACGTTTCGCCGACCAGGGCTCCTGCGAGGGAGTGCATGTCCTGCGATACGTCCTTCATGGTTTCGAGCTGGTTCTTGTTCGCGTCTTCCATCTTCTTCAGCATCTTGTCCATACGTTCTTCTTCTTCCGTATAGACGAGACCGAAGGCGAGAAGGGCGAGGAGCGAACCTTCGAGGGAGATGGCCGCAAGGATGAGCGACGGCTTCGTGGCCGGGATGAACTTCAGACCGCGAACACCGATGATGACGATGAGGATGGCGGCACCGAAGTAGGCGAAGCCCGTCACGTTGTTCGAATACTTCTCCGTGAAGTGGTGCGCCATGTACAGACGCAGACCCTTGAAGAAGGCCAGACGGTTACGGCTCCAGATGATACCGTTCGTCGTGTCCTGGATTTCCTTCAGGACGAAGTCGCTGAAGAATTCCTTCAGGCGGAGATAGAGCACTTCGTTACGGAACATCACGATGTCGACGTCCGGAGCGAAGACTTCTTCGAAGCGGATGATACGCTTGCCGTGTTGTGCTGCGACGTCCTCGTCATCCACCGACGTACGGTCCCATACGAACTTGAACGCGCTGCGCACCTGATGGGGTTCGAGGGCGGCAAGGTCGTGATCCGGCATCGTGAGGAGGTCGACGATTTCCGTCGAGAATCCCGTCTGGAGACGGATCTTGTCCTTCGTGTGATGGATTTCCCGTTCCACCTTCTGGGCCATGTAGCCGATGCCGGACGGGAGGAAGAAGGTGACGACGATGGCGAGGCCGAACCCGAGTACGATGGATAGTACCGTGAAGCCGAGGATCGGCTCGATGATGATGGCCGATTCCCCGAGACCACCTTCACCATTGGCCTTCATGATCCACTCGCCGGCGCCCTTTGTATATCCATCGAGGGCTTCCTCACGCGTGGCCGAGGTGAAGTCGAAGATATAATCGGTCTTGATGTACTGCTTGAGCTTCTCGTTCGAGGGTACCGTTCCGGTGAACTTGTCCGTGACCACGGCAAACAAGTGCGGCTGCACTTCCTTGAAGTTGTCCTTCAACTTCTTGTCGTGGGGTTGGAACAGTGCCAACACTGCGCCTTCCACTACGCGCGGAATGATGAACGAGTATGCCCCGTACGACAAGACGACGAGAAGAGCGAGGAACACCAAAGTATGTTGTATCCCAGCCTTGTTCGGCTTGTGTGCGTTCGCTGTCATTGCGACTCCTATCCCCGGATGGTTGATTGAACGTTATGCTGCTGAACGTTACGTGATGTTTCGAGTGCCTCACCCGAATCGTCGAATATATACCAAGTTTTTCGTTTCGACAACAAGAACACCGACGCAGGGACGCTTCATCTCGTGCAGAGGTTCCCTGTCGGGGGCTTTCCGTAGTTTTGCACACCGACTATTCGCCCGGAAAATGAAAGGAATGAACGTTATGCCCACTACATCTGGATACACTCCCCGCTTCGACGTCGCGCCCGATCAGGTCCTCGAAACCTTGCGTCGGTATATGCTCGTCGATGGCTTCGACCACGTCGTCGATCTCGAGCGGAGTCACGATGCATACTTCGTCGAAGCCCGTTCCGGCAAGGAGTTCCTCGACTTCTTCACGTGCATCGCCTCCATGCCGATCGGGATGAACCATCCGAAGATGACGGATCCCGCCTTCATCGAATTCCTCGGACGTGCCGCCCTGAACAAGCCGTCGAATTCGGATATCTATAACACCTGGCAGGCGACGTTCGTCATGACGTTCTTCGAACTGGCCGTTCCTTCCCACTTCAAGTACAGCTTCTTCATCGATGGCGGTACGCTCGCGGTGGAGAATGCCCTGAAGATCGCCTTCGACTGGAAGGTACGCAAGAACTTCGCGAAGGGACATCGCGCCGAGAAAGGACACAAGGTCCTGCACTTCGAACGTGCCTTCCACGGACGTTCCGGTTACTGCCTCGCGCTGACGAATACGGATCCCACGAAGACGGCATACTTCCCCCGTTTCGAATGGCCGCGCGTCGTATCGCCCTTCCTGTCCTTCCCCGTCACGGATCAGGTGCTGGAACAGGTCATCCGTCAGGAGGAGCTCGCGATACGCCAGATCAAACAAGCCCTCGTCGACAACCCCGACGACATCGCCGCCCTGATCATCGAACCCATCCAGGGCGAAGGTGGGGACAATCACTTCCGTCCCGAATTCCTGCAATCGCTCAGGACACTGGCCGACGACAACGACTTCCTCCTGATCTTCGACGAAGTGCAGACGGGTGTGGGGATGTCCGGACGCATGTGGGCCCATGAAGCGATCGGCGTGAAGCCCGACCTCATGTCCTTCGGCAAGAAAATGCAGGTATGCGGTGTGCTGGCAGGACCGCGTGTGGACGAAGTGCCCGACAATGCCTTCCACGTACCGAGCCGCATCAATTCCACATGGGGCGGCAGCCTCGTCGACATGGTCCGCGTTACCAGGTATCTTGAAATTATCTCCGAAGATAACCTCGTGGACAATGCGGCGAAGGTCGGTGCGCATCTGAAGAAGTCCCTGCACGATCTTGCCGCGACACATCCCGACGTGACGAACGTTCGTGGTCTCGGTCTGTTCTGCGCCTTCGACCTTCCGGATACGGCATCACGGAAGACCTTCCTGGACAAGGCCTACGATAACGGCCTGCTCCTCGTGGGCAGCGGCACGAGAAGCGTCCGCTTCCGTCCCGCACTGAACATCACCACCGAACTCGTCGACAAGGGCCTGGACATCATCCGCAAGCTGCTCTGACGAACGCCCCGTCGCCATACGACAAGGGGCTCGTACCATACCGGTACGAGCCCCTTCTTCGTTTCAGGGTTCCTGGATCTCCGTTCGGGAACATCTATCCGTTCACTGGAGATACCGCTCCGCAGCGGCGACGACATCGCGAACGGCCTGGTCGAGACCGACACCCTTGATGCGCGCCCCGGCGGCATAGACGTGTCCCCCACCCCCGAAGGAGGCGGCGAGATCGCGCACGTAGGTGTCGCCTTTCGACCGGAACGAACATTTGATCATGCCGTCGAGCTCGACGATCATCACACCCATACGGACTCCGGCGATGGCGAGCGTATGATGGACATAGCCTTCGACGTCGTCCACACTGCAACGATGCGTCTTCAGATCGTTGCGTGTGATGACCATGACGCAAAGCCTGCCGTCATAGAATGTCTTCAGACTCGTGAGGGCCTGTCCGAGCATCCGCGTACGTTCGATACCGGATTGATTGAACACTTCCTCGTATGCACGGACCGGATCCGCACCACCGTCGATGAGCGTGGCAACGCGTCGATGAAGCTCCGACGTCGTCCGCGGAAAACGGAAGCCTCCCGTATCGGTCATGATGCCGGTGTAGAGACATACGCTGACCGCCCTCATCGCGGCGCCTGCATGGGGCAACAGGATGGGAACGAGCATGTCGCACGTCGCCGCTGCATCCGTATCGACGACCTGGATATGGGCGAAGGCATCCGGCATCGTATGGTGATCGATGTTGATGATCTTCGCCGCGGACGAAGCGATGGCGGCACCGAGCGTGTCCAGTCGTTTCAGCGTATTCAGGTCGAGGACGATGATCGTATCCACGCTGTGGATCAGGGCATCGTGTGCAGACGGAGAATAGACTTCCATATCCGTGGCGCCGGGCATCCACAGCATGTTCACCGGAGCCGGACTCGGAAGGATGACGGTAACCGAGGCACCGAGTGCCTTCAGCGTGTGCCAGGTCGCAAGTGCACTGCCGACGGCGTCTCCGTCGGGATTGACGTGCGTGGTGATGATGCATCGCTCGACGTAGGTGAGGGCATCGGTCGCACGACGATAGGCAAGGGCTAGTTCGGAATCCATAGTTCAAAGCTACGCATCCGTGGTCGTTGCAAACGCTATATTTGGGCCATGTCCACTGCAGCCCACCATCCCGTCACGTGGAAACGTACGTACGTCACCATTGCCTGCGTGGTGGCCGGCCTCCTGTCCATCGGCATCATCGTGGATCAGTTCGTACTGCCGCTCATCGTCAGTTCCACGGAAGTCATCCAGCTCCCGAACGTCGTGGGCAAGGACATCGATGCGGTTCGCCAGCAACTCCAGGGGCTCGGACTCCAGGTGATGGACGTCCGCGAGCAGTACAGCGACAAGGTGGTGAAGGGCCGGATCATGTCGCAGAACCCCTATCCCGGGGCGACGGTCAAGGAAGGCCGGCGTGTCTACCTCACGGTGAGCAAGGGCATCGAAACCGTTCGCGTACCGGACCTTTCCGGCGTGAATCTGCGTGATGCGCGTCTGACCCTGATGCGGCTGGGCCTGAACATGGGCAACATCTCATATGAATACAGTGATTCCATCGCATCGAACCGTGTGCTCGCACAGGGCATTCCGGTGGACGCCCAGCTACCGTACGGCGGTTCGATCGACGTCGTCGTCAGCCAGGGGCCGAACGGCATCCACGTACCCGACGTCTTCGGAATGAGTGTGGACGAAGCACGCCAGGCTCTCGAGCAGTCGGGGCTCCAGCTCGGCATCATCGCAGAGTCATCGAGCGGTGCCTTCGACCCACGCACCGTGATTTCGCAGACACCACGCGCCGACTCCGTCGTTCCCAGCGGTACGGCCATTTCCATCACGATCGTCAAGTAGGATGATGCAACAACTCATCGTCATGCGCCATGCCACGGCCGAGGCCAAGGCAGCGAACGGACGTGACCGCGACCGGGATCTTACGGCCGACGGAATCGAGGAAGCGGACCTGATGGGTATCGTCCTGCACCGCATGCTCAACGACATCCCCGTCATCGTGAGCAGCGAATACGTGAGGGCGCAACGGACGGCCGCTGCGGTATCGTCCGCCTTCGCCGCCGTGAACGTGTCGGTCGATAACAGGTTGAATGCGGACCGTACCGTGGCCGATATGATGGAAGTCATCGACGAAGCAGACGCCTCCTCCCTGATCCTCGTCGCCCACATGCCCGTCGTCGCGGAGCTCGTCGAACGCTATACCGGAAGCCCTGCATCGTCCCTGATGATGGCTCCCGCCACATGCATCGTGCTTGCACTGGAATCGAAGCGCCGGCGTTTCGGTATACTTCAGGGAATGCTGTCCGCCAATCTCGCCCGCCGGATCATCTGAGAGATCAGAGGGCCTTCATCCAGGCCGGTACATGCTCTTCGGGCTCGGCCAACCAGACCTCGCCATTCTCTTCGTGAACGTCGTACAACGGTAACCGCGAGCTGCCGATCAACGGCTCGCCCGTGACGATGGAATACGTCCACCCGTGCAGAGGACACTGCACCGTGCCGTCGACGACCAGACCCTCGGCGATCAATGCCGCATGCTTGTGCGGACAGATGTTGCTCACGGCCCGTACGATTCCATCGACACGGAAGATGGCGATCGAATGCTCGAGATCGATGTCGACCCGATATCCTCGCCGTTCCGTGACGTCGACACTCAGACAGACCTTGCGATAGACACGACCACCGACGTCCCGTGTCTCCGCTTCATGCCATGGGAAACGCATCGCGGAGCTCCGGTCCCTTGTTCCCCATCACGATACGTGCGGCGGAGCGCAGTGCATCGTGTTCGAAGACGACGATCCATTCCTCGTCGATGATCTGCGGCAGGATCCGCTTCTTCTCGGCGATGGACACGAGCGGCTGACAGTCGTATGCCATGACGTAGGGTACTGGCGCGTGTGCGCCGGTCGGCATGAGGTCCGCGGGGTAGAAGAGCGTCGTGGTACCGTCGCTGATCCGTACGCTCTGCATGCCGAACGTATGACCGAACAGCGGATCGACGTGAATCATCGGGAACAGTTCGCCCGGACCTTCGAGAAGGGTCAGGCGGCCATGTTCCTGCAGCGGCACGAACTGGTCGGCTACGAACGAGGCGCGATCCTTTTCGGAAGGAGCCAGGGCCCATTCCCATTGCTCACGCTGGACATGGTACCAGGCATTCGGGAATCGCGGTGCGAGAGCACCGTGTTCTCCTTGCGTGACGGCACCACCGGCATGGTCGAAATGCAGGTGCGTCAGGATGACGTCGGTGACGTCGCCCACTCCCACCCCCAGCGCTTCGAGCGAACGCTCGAGCGAGGCCGTGGCGAACTCCATCCCGTAGATGTCCTGCTGCTTCGCTGGCGTCTGCGGGCTGTTGCCCGTATCGACGAGGATCGTCCGTTCATCCGAACGCAGCAGCAGACAACGGGAGACCATCGGAATCCTGTTCCTGTCGTCCGGATCGGTATAGGCGCGGGTCCACAGGGCCTTCGGTACGACGCCGAACATCGCCCCCCCGTCGAGGCCGAACGATCCGGTGTCCACCAGATCGATGGTATAGTTGCCGATCTTCATCATTCCATTCCTTCGTTATGCATTTCATTCATTATTGAGTATCCGTCCGCCAATGACCATCAATCGTCGAAGACGAAGACCGGCTCATGATAATAGCGGGCCTTCTTGCCGGTGACCTTGGCCGTGAGCCAGCGCTGCAGCCAGGCATTCTTCTCCTCGATCGGAGCGGCGATGTCCAGCATGTCCAGCGAGATGTTCACGTTCAGTGCCCGTCCGGGAATGACGTGGCGTGTGATCCCTGCGGGAAGCAGATCGCCTTCGGCGGCGGCACGAAGGATATCGGCCTCGCGCCAGGCCGGGAACAGGACGATGGCCGGGCAGCCTTCGGCACGACGGATCGTGGCCTGGAGGTCGTCGTTGACGATCCGGTGAATCTCTCCGAAGCCGCCGTAGAGACGGACCAGCTGACGGAGGATGTGCGGCACCGAGGTCTCGGCGCTGGCCTTCGTGAGCAGATGCGTCCGTTCCGGCGTTTCCATGATGGCTGCCGCCGCTTCGTTGGCGGCGAGTGCCGCTTCCGCTTCGGCCACGGTCGTCATGGTCACCACCGCGCCGTCGAGATGCCCGAGATGATCGAGGACGGTACGTGCCGCATTGTCGCGGAGAAGGTGGTACCATGCCTCGAGGCGGATCACGGTCATGTCGTACGGAACGACCTGTACCAGGATATCGTGGCAACCGATGGCCCGTGTGGCCGTGGTTCGGGTCGCACCGTCGAGTACGACGTAGCGTATCGGAGAAGAGCCCGGGACTTCGGCGACGATGGGAGGATTGCGCAGGATGCCGTCGCGTTCCATCGACGTTCTCAGTCGATTGACGCGGTCGGGGTCGGTTTCCTCGTGCAGGAACAACTGCTCCACGGGCACGATGCGAAGGTCGAGATGGCGGGTGTCGAGTGACGTCATGCGGCAAAGATCGTGCTTTCGGAGAGGCTGTAAAACCAGCATTGGTAAAATTGATCGCTACGCAGTAGTTTTGCCGCTTCGTAAGCTGTTGACTAGTCGTTGTCTACGTCATTTGCCGGAGTTTCGTCGCCCATGGGTGCCATCACCAGGATTCGCCAGATCTCTCCTTTATTTCTTGCCGTCGTGGCAGTTCTGTTCATCGTCTTCATGGTGATACAGGACTCGAGCTGCAGCACCATGCGTTCGTCCCAGCAGGGCGCAGCCAACACAGTCGTTGGCACGGTGAACGGTACGAAGATCACGCTTGCCGAGTACGAGTTGCGCGTACGCGCGATGACGGAACGGCAGAAGCAAGCCAATCCCAATGCCGAGGTCGACGACGAAGCATTGCGTCAGCAGGTCTGGGATGAACTCGTCAACGAAATCATCCGGAAGCAGGAAGCCGAGAAGCTCGGCATCGTGATCACGGACCAGGAAATCACCGACGTGATGCTCATCAACCCGCCGGATTATCTCCAGCAGGGCTTCCGCGATTCAACGGGCCGTTTCATGCGCGATCAGTATCTGCAGCTCATGACGGATCCCGAAAGCCTGGGCAACATCCTCCGTAGCCAGAAGATGCCGGAAGAGGAAGTGGAACGCCAGGTGGCGCTCTTCAAGAAGCAGCTCATCGACGTCGAGGACGACATCCGCAAGTTCAAGCTCGACGAAGCGCTGCGTACGGCCGTCGGCGCCACGGCGAGCGTCGTCTCCCCCACCTACGCCGAACTGAACTATCAGACGGACAACAGCGCCGCCGACATCAAGGTCGTGGCTCTCGATGCCATGCGCATTCCCGACGCCGAAGCGAAGATCAGCGACGACGAAGCCAAGGCCTACTACGAGCAGAACAAGGAATTCTACGAGCAGAAGCGCGGCCGCAAGATCAAGTACATGGCCTTCCCGATCATCGCGTCGGGCAAGGACACGGCCGCCGCCATCGACCGCTCGAAGAAGCTCATGGAGATCTTCACCACGCTGCCGACCATCGAAGCCAAGGACTCCGCCTTCACGGCCGAAATGGTCCGCCTGAACGGTACGACCAAGGACTTCACGAGCGTCAGCGAACTCGACCCGAATCTCAATACCGCGCTCATGTCCCTTCAGGAACGTGAAGTGTTCGGTCCCCTCTCGACGCCCGAAGGCACGAAGTACATGCGCCTCGATGGCCGCCGCGAAGGCGCCAGCCCCGTCGTCCGCGCAAGCCACATCCTGATCAATCTCGACGGCGGCAAGGACTCCGCCAAGGCTGCCGCAGAGAAGATCATGGCCCGTGCGAAGAAGGGTGAGGACTTCGCGACGCTCGCTCGTGAGAATTCGAAGGATCCCGGTTCGGCGATGAATGGCGGCGACCTCGGCTTCTTCGCCAAGGGGCGCATGGTCAAGCCCTTCGAAGACGCGGCATTCGGTGCAGCCATCGGTTCCGTCGTCGGCCCCATCGAAACGCAGTTCGGCTACCACATCATCAAGGTCACGGACAAGCAGAGCACGGAACTGAAGTATTCCGAGATCACGATCAAGCCAACGATCAGCACGGCCACGAAGCAACGCATCATGGCCGAGGCATCACGCGCCGAGAAGACGATCGAAGCCGGCACGCCGATCGACGACATGGGCAAGCAACTGAAGGTCAAGGTCGTGGAAACGCCCGTCTTCCAGGAGACGACGCCGATCCTCGGCTCCCGCGCCATCACGCAGTTCGCCTTCGATAACGACAAGGGCAGCGTCCTCCGCCAGGAAACCAAGGGCTACGGCATGATCGTCGCCCAGGTCACCGACACGCGCGAACCCGGCATCAAGCCGTTCGAAGACGTACGCGAGGAAATCATCCGCAAGCTGGCCATCCGCAAGAAGATCGACATGCTGAAGAGCAAGGCCGAACAGATCGCCTCCTCCCTGCAGTCGGCCGGTAGCGTCGACGGCGCCAATACCATCGACCCCACCCTCGAAGCCCGCGTCCTCACCCAGGTCCGTAACAACGGCCAGCTCCAGGGCATCGGCACGGAATATGCCGTGACGCAAGCGGCCTACACGCAACCGATCGGTTCCGTCGGCAAGCCCGTCCGCGGCGAACGAGGTTGGTACATCGTCCAGGTCACGAACCGTACGGCAGCCGACATGGGCCGCTTTGCATCGGAGAAGACGGCAGTGATCCAGAACCTCGCCACGCGTACCCGCGGAACGGCATACTATGCCTGGTTCAACAAGGTCCGTGAGAACTCCGAGATCAAGGACGAACGTAACAAGCGCAACTGATCCATGACGCCTCGTGCGTCGTGAAACTTCGAAGGGCATTGGCGACGAGATACCGTGACAACGGCTCTCCAACCGATGCCCTTTCTTTTTGCAGGAACATGATCGCCCATGACGTCGAACCATCCTCTCAGCACATGCCCGGACGTCGCTTCGGCCGATGCCGCCTATGCCTGGTGCATGGATCTGGCGACCTCGCACTACGAGAATTTTCCCGTAGCGAGCGTCCTGCTTCCTCCGCACATGCGCCGGCACGTCAGCGCCGTCTATGCCTTCAGCAGGGTCGGTGACGATATCGGTGATGAACCCTGGACGACGTCGATCGGCGAACGTCTGGCGGGCCTGACGGATATGGACGCCCTGGCCGATGCCGCAGCTGCCGGTCCCGTCGATAGGGGCAATGCCATCCTCGTCGCCCTCTCCCATACAATACGGGCCTGTGCCCTTCCCGTCGAGCCCTTGCATGCACTGATCGCAGCGTTCAGACAGGACGTCCTCTTCACGACCCTGCAGACGTGGGACGACGTCGATGCCTATTGCAGGAATTCCGCCGATCCCGTCGGTGAACTCGTCCTGCGTATCTCCGGCTCATGGACGCCGCAAGCGGGAGTCGCATCGGATGCGGTCTGCACCGGACTGCAGCTCGTCAATTTCTGGCAGGATATCTCCGTCGACCGTCCTCGTGGACGCGACTACCTGCCCGCCGCGCTACGGAAGGAGGTCGGCGATGCCGAGGCGCTGCGGCAGGCCTTCCAACGTACACGCGACTTCTTCGTCTCCGGAGCTTCGGTCGTCGACCATGTCCGGAGCCTGCGCCTGCGTCTGGAGCTCAAGACCATCATCGCTGGAGGCATGGCCATGCTCGACCGTTGCGTGGAGATGGACACGGCCCTGTTCCATGCGAGACCTGCGCTCGGAACTGGTGATTATCTTCGTATTCTCGGAAGAGTGATTACAGGACGCTGGCGTCCACGATACAGATAATGAGCAATTACGTATTCACCGATATCGAAGAGCTGTCACCCGACCCGAAGGAAGGCACGACGAGCTTCTACTATTCGTTCTCCTTCCTCCCGAAGGAGGAACGGGAAGCCATCAATATCGTCTATGCCTTCTGCCGTCATATCGACGACATCGTGGACGACGTACCGTCGCTCGATCCGGACGTCATCCAGCACAAGCGGCAACGGCTGCAGTGGTGGCGCACGGAGATCGAACGCTGCTATACCGGCGAGGAGCCCCACGTCCGTCTCAAGCGCCTGGCCCACGTCATCAACAGGTTCAACATCCCCAAGCAGCATCTCCTCACGGTGATCGACGGATGCGAGCGGGACCTCGTCCAGCGTCGCTACCGGACCTTCGCCGAGCTCAAGGAATATTGCTACAGTGTGGCCAGTGCCGTGGGGCTCATCAGCATAGAAATCTTCGGCTACAAGCACGAGGACACCCGTCAGTACGCCATCAACCTCGGCTATGCCCTGCAGCTCACCAATATCCTGCGTGACGTGAAACAGGACAAGGACCGGGGCTACATCTACCTTCCCCAGGAAGACCTCGACCGCTTCAGGTACAGCGAGGAAGACCTCGTCAACGAGGTCTACAACGAGAACTTCGTGGCCTTGATGGAATTCCAGGCACGGCGCGCGCGGGAATACTATCACAAGGCCCGTACCATGCTGCGGCCAGACGAGCGGCTCACGATGGTGGCGGCGGAGATCATGGACGCCATCTACTATCGCCTCCTGGAGAAGATCGAACTGCACGGATATCGCGTCTACACGCGCAGGATCCGGGTGTCGGCCACGCACAAGTTCATCACGGCCTTCCGCATCTGGCTGTCGAGCAAGCTCTTCGTGAAGAGAATTCGGCCGGGCAGCTAGGGAAAGTAAGCCACCGCTTTCGTATTTTCGGATGCTTCAACCCACGGAACAATGCCATGTCCATCGCCTTTACCGCAGAAGAACTCACGTCGATCGATGCACTGAAAGCGAAGTATCCCGACCCCAAGGCGGCCATCATGCCCGTCCTGTGGATGGCGCAGAAGAAATGGGGATGGTTGAGTGAGGACGTCATGCGGTATATCGGCGACGTCATGAATCTTCCCTATTCGCACGTGCTCGGTGTGGCATCGTTCTACACGATGTACTTCAAGAAGCCGATGGGCAAGCATCACGTCCAGGTATGCACGAACGTCAGTTGCATGCTCCGTGGCGGCGAGGCCATCTACAAGCACGTGAAGGAACGTCTTGGAATCGGCCATAACGAGGCCACCAGCGACGGCACCTTCTCGCTCGAGGAAGTGGAATGCATGGGTGCCTGCGGCGGCGCTCCGATGGTCGCGATCAACGAGGACTTCTTCGAGAATGCGACGATCGCCCAGATCGACCAGCTCCTCGCCCAGAGGAAATGATCCCGGCGCATCCCGCCGATATCCGAATGACTACCCCATGAAGCCCTGCTCGACCGAGCCGGGCTTCGTTGCTTTTGGCCCGTTTCGTCATCGTCGTGAAACTTTTTCCGGCCTTGCGTCACCTACCCTTCGTGCACAGCTCCTTACCTGATCATACCGACGAGTTCTTCCGTCTGTTGGAATCGCATAGGGATCCCCTATGGCGTTTCGTGCGCTCCATGTGCCCGACCCATCACGACGCCGAGGACCTGCTCGGAGATACGGTACTGCAGGCTCATCAGGCCTTCCCGAAGCTCAGGGATCGTCAGGCCTTCATGTCCTTCCTGTTCACGATCGCCAGCAGGATCCGCCGGCGACAGCGATGGAGAAGGACGCTGTTCGGAACCTACGATGACGCCGCCGCCGAGGCCATCCCGCACGCCGATCCTCTACCCGATCATCAGGTCGACGTGGAACTGCTGCGGCAGGCCCTTCAGACGCTCCCGGATAAACAGCGCGAGACGGTCGTCCTGTTCGACGTTCTCGGGCTGAGCCTCGAAGAGGTCCGCACCGTACAGGGCGGAACACTCTCCGGTGTGAAGTCCCGCCTGCTGCGCGCCAGGCGGACGCTCGCACGCCGCCTCGAGGCCGACGTGCCGGAGGAACCGGCACCCATGATCATCCACCATCCCATTCTCTAGAGCCATGCGTAGGCAACGCCGCACACTCGATGACTACTTCTCAGCCGCACGTGGCGAACAGTCGCCGGTTTCAGCCGAGGACCTGCGCCGCATGGTGGATCTCCCCTCCAACCCCATTCCACAAGGCACAACGATGATGACGAAGATACTTGGCATATCCACGGCCGCACTCGCCGCCGCTGCCGGTGCCTCCATCCTGATCATCCACGATGGATCGGATACCGGAAAGAAGCTCACAGTGGACAGCGTCATGCCGGCCACGAAAGCTCCAGAACAACTGGCGAACCTTGCCGCCCCCGTCCATACGGACGACAGGATCACCACGAAAACCAGCCATACGACCGTCGGGAGGCCTGCCGAGGCCCCGACACCGCCCATGCCCCCGCTTCCGCCCGTTACGGCCCTCGAAGCCGATGCCACGATCCTCCTGGCCCTCGACCTGAAGGAGGACTGCCTGCGCCAGATCGCCACGGCGATCGAGCAGGTACCGACGGCATTCGGAGCCTGCTCGGACAACACACCTCGCCCCATCATGGTCACCAGTGCCAATGGCCGCGGCCACGTTGTCCTGCAGCACGGCACGATCGCCAATGCCAATACCCTCATTCCCGTCGCCGCGAAGAACGGCGATGACGATGTCCTGATGTGGTTTCCGCCCACGCAGGACTTCATGAAGTCGCTTCCGGACAGCCTCGTCAAGCCTCTCGAGGAAGTCCTCGAAATGGATATCCATGTGACCGACGACGGCGGTCAGATGACGGTCAGACGGAAGCACCGGAACGACGACGGTACGATGGCCGAAACGGAGGACATCATCGGCCTGTCGGACATGAAGTCCATGGTGAAGCGACTCGATGGCAAGCTGAACGATCCTGCGCTGGCCAAGCATATGCAGCTACTCCGGAAGCAGCTCAAGAACATGATGGACGACAGTTCACAGATCGTCTTCGACAAGGACAGTCTCCCGTATCTGCTCCAGGATATCCCTGCCCCTGTAGATATACTGGAGGTCGATGCTCCGGAATTCGACGCCAAGGTCGACTCCATCATGAAGGATTTCCCGAACGTCCAGATGAGGATCGATTCCGTCATGAAGGATATGCCCATGATGCAGATGAAGGTCGATTCGATCATGAAGGACTTTCCGAACATCCAGATGAGGATCGATTCCGTCATGAAGGACTTTCCGGCGAAGCAGCGGATGATCGACTCCATCATGAAGACGATGCCGAATACCCGTCTCATGATCAAACGCTTCGGCAAGGACTCGGTCGTCGATATACAGATCGATGTGGATTCGGCGACGACGACGATGCCGAACTCCCACGTCATCGTCAAACGCATGGACGCGAAGCCACTTCAGTACAAGATCGATACGAGAATCAATGTCACGGATTCGACGACGAAATCGACGAAGTCGATGCACGTACGCAGCCGCGTCCAGGTTCTCAGGTCCCCGGCAGCGAGAGGCGGCATCATCGTTCTGTCCAGACGTGACGTGATGAATGAACCCGAGGTCAAGGCAGGTGCTGTCACCGGCCTGCAGGAAACGTGGCGGGAAACGAGCGGTGCCGTCGAAACGACGGGCGTCTTCCCGAATCCGACGAGTGACGGTGGTGCGACGATGTCGTTCACGCTCGCCGAGGATCGCAACGTCAGCATCGCGCTGCACGATCTCACCGGTGCGAAGGTCACGGACCTCGTCCGGAACTCGCCTCGCAGGGCTGGCACGGGCCAACTGGCCTTCACGCTTCCGGGCGTCACACCCGGAATGTACCTCGTGACGCTTACGACCGATCGTGGCGAACGTGCCGTACAGCGGCTCATCGTCCAGTAATCGGGTAGTCCACACCGACGCTGTTCTTCGATCCCCGTTCCGGCTATGCCGGGACGGGGATTTCCGATTCTGCGGGAGGAGGTCGGCATAGTTCTTCCGGGCAGACGCGGTATCGGCGAAATCCTCGAAGACGTAGTGGAGATGCGCACGTCCGTGTTCCACGGTAGCTCTTGACACCCCCTTATTGGAGACATTCGACATCGGCTTCTTCCCGTAGCGAGGCTCCGCATACCACAGAGCCCGATGTACCTTCAGCACCCGGCCATGGCGGTCCTGCCGGCATGGATAACAGGAGTATCAGCAACCATGCAGTATTCATCAGCGCGTCCCTCCGTCGGTTCGACATCCATACCGTGAACGCCGGGATTCGTGATCGTATCCGACGGCCATGCGTCGTTCGGCAACGGGTCACGTCAGAACGTCGCCATCGTCAACGTGAAGAAGAACTGCGGCATGGCGCGCTGGGATATCCGGGCCGAGATATCGAAGCGGAGCAGCAGCAGGATGCGGTTGATGCCGAGACCGACCTCATAGTAGAGCTTCTCGGCCGTATTGTTCGTGGTATTGAGCGTCGTCCCCGTATAGGCCAGTGTCCTGTCCCGGAACGCCGTCCACCCTATGCTTCCCATGGCGATGAATTCGATGCCGAAGCTGGCCACGTTGGGAATCCGGAGCAGACCCGGAATGACTTCACCGAAGTTGTGCGCGAGGGCGAGAGATACGTAGCGGTCGCCGTAGAATTCCTTCACGCGTACGCCGCGGAATGCGCTGCCGCTCACGATGCCGCTTACCGCCGATTCCAGACTGAAGAACCGCTGCGGGGGGACGTCCCCGTCCGACCACCCGGCATTGAGACTGACGTCGAGGGTCCACAACGGCATGGTCGCGATCCGGGCGAGGGCATGGACTTCGAGCCAGCGGAAGCGGAAGTCGCTGGGCAGGATTGACGGCTCCGATAATTCGCCGCTGATTCCGAGACCCGTCCTGGAAAGATTCCGTTGAGGGTTGTAGGAGAGGTAGAGGTCGCCTCCCAACGTCTGCATGTTCCCGCCGAAGATCGCCGGATTGTCGCGTACCGGCGCATCCCTGTTGAAGATGGAGAAGCTCGACCGTTGCCGTGCCGTCTCCTGGCGTTCGCTGCGGACGAAGACCCGGAGCCGAGAAGGACGTTCGTAGACGTCGTTGCGGATGAAGCGGAGCTGTCCCCAGCCGTAGGACAGCCCCGCTTCCCAACCGGTTGCGTAGTAGTAGTCGCCGTAGTCGTTGTTGAAGAGCAGGGAGGTGAAGGTGATCAGCGCATTCCGTACGGCGAAGGGGTTGTCCCGCCGCTGCAGCCGCCGCGATACGTTACCGTCGATGCTCCATCGCTGCCGGTCGTCGACGAACAGCGTGGCTCCCAGTGTACCATAGAGACGTCGGTCATCCACACCGTAGCCACCGAGCGCCAGCACTTCGACGATCGTGTCGGGCCGCACACGTATTCCCGCACCGACGTAGGCACCGTGGATGCGGTTGTAGCGGAAGACGTCGTCGAATCCCGTGAATGGACTTCTTCCCAGCCTGGCGATGGTTCTCGTGACGGGACCGATGTAGCGGTCGAGAAACGTCGTGGTCATCAGACTGTCGGGATTCTCCTGCGCGAGGCGGATCTCTTCGTAGGCCAGTTCTTCTTCCCTGCGTAATGGAATCTTGACGTGCGTTCGCCAGAACGTGGAATCGAAGCTGTCCGCATCGGCGCTGGCTTCCACACGGCGCCGATCGAAGACGTCGTCGTCGAACACGGCGCGCAGGTCGTAGTCGTAGCAGAAGTTCTCGATCGTGATGTCCAGGCGCGGAGAAAGCAGGAAGAGAATGTCGGCCTTCATACTGCTCGCGATGGAAAGAGCCTCGGGCATGAGGGCGGCTCCACCGAGCTCGGTGAACGTCTGTCGATAGGAAAGCGCCGCATCGAACGGCAGGTTCACGGCACGATTCGGCAGAAGCCTCACCTCCACGGGAACGTAGCGCAGTGTGTTGATGAAGATGCTGCCCGTGAAGCCCCGTCGTGCGGAACTCTTCGGTTCCACATCGATACGGACGATGGAATCCTCTTCGTTGCTCATCAACGTGAAGTCGTAGACGTCGATGGCGTCGGTGGCGAACGGACTCGCGATTTCCTGATCGAGGATGTTGACGACGTCGTCGTAGACGTTCAGGTTCGTACCGAACGTGACGAAGTTCGCCTGGGCGGGAATGTTCGCCGTCTGCCTGCGCTGGATGATCTCGTTGAACGACCGGCCCGGACGTTCGACGTATCCCTTCGAGAAGCTTTCCAGGATGCTGAAGACCGTCGTGTCTCCCCTGCCCGAACTCCTGCTCGCCGTGGCGGTATCGGTGACGGCCACGAACTTCGAATACAGAAGGTAGGTATAACGGCGGATGGTATCGTTCTGTGCGGCCTTCCTGGCCAGCACCTTGCGCATGATCCGGACGGCGGGATCTTCGGCGACGACGACGACTTCACGGGCACGGAGCGGCTCCTCCGTGAGTCGCACCGTCAGTCGTGCGTTCTCCAGCGGCAGCCGGACCTGCTGCGTACGGTAGCCGATCAGCGAATACGTGAGAGTGACGCTGTCGGCGCCGGACGGAATGCGAAGCAGGAAGGCACCGCCCTTGCTGGAAACGGTGCCGAGTCTCATACCATCCACCCTGATCGTCACGAAGCGCAGCTCTTCGCCCGACCCTGCGTCGAGAATGGTGCCGCGCATCGTGACCAGTGAATCCGTCGTACGTGCATGCGCGGAAACGTTCCACGCCAGACCGAGCAGCAGGATGCAGCATCCTGCCACGAAGCTATTGACCGACGATCTGCAGAACGTTCTGCTGTGCTGCATCGAGAGCTTGCTGGGGTGTGGCGTTACCGTAGAGGACTTCGACGACGGCATCTTCGATCACTGCCTGGATGTCGAGCCAACGCGGATGTACCGGCGTCATGCGCGCATGTTCCAACTGCCGCGCGAATGCCGCCTTGTCCGCGTCGGCCGTCAACGACGGATCACGGAAGAAAGCCTTGTCGGCCGGGAAGCCGGCTTCCGTCACCTTCGCGCAGAACTTGATCGCATTGGCGCCGTTCGTCATATACCTCACGAAGTCACGCGAAAGCTGCGTGTTGCCGGTTTTCGCACTGACGGCCAGGTATTCACCACCGGCGAAGGAAATGCCCGGGACGACCTGCCCGCCCTCGGACGTACCGGGCATGGCCAGCAGACGATACCGGAGGGACGGATTGGCCTTCAGCTTCTTGATGATCCAGGATCCCGACGGCCAGAGGGCAACCTTGCCCTGGACGAAGGAGGCGTCGATCTGACGTTGGGTTTCCACGAAGCCGGTACGGGCCAGGTCGGCGTAGAGCGTGAAGGCACGGACGTTCTGCGGGCTGTTGAGGACGGGACGGCCGGTGGCATCGAAGACGTCACCTCCGAGCGTCCACATGAAGGGCAGAATCTTCTTGTAGAGACGATTGGCATCGGCACCATTCGCTCCGAAACCGTATTGGCCGCGCTCCTGTACGGCACGTGCGGCAGCCAGAAGATCGTCGAGTGTCTGGATATCCTTCGTCCATCCTGCCTGCTTGAGCAGTCCGTCGTTCGCGAACATCACGCGCGTGTCGAGGGTCCAGGGATAGGCGAAACACCGGTTGTTCCATATACCCGGAGCGATACTGTAGGACACGAAGCCTCCGACACCCGCGCTGTCGCCCGGAAGCTGCATGAGGACGCCCGAGCTCGAGAACTGGGCCACCCAGTCCGATCCGAGTTCCACCACGTCCGGCGCCTGTCCGGAATTGAAGGCCGCCTGGAGTTTTGCCTTGCCGTCGTTCCAGGAAAGCTCCGTGAGTTCCACCGTACACTTGTTCTCGACCTCGAAGGCCTTCACGACTTCCTGAAGTGCCGCCTTCTGTCCCGGCTCGGACCAGAAATGCCAGAACCGGATGGTGCGGGATGTGGCAGGACGATCCGACTCACCGGAAGAGCAGGCGGAAAACGCCAGAACGGCCGATGAAAGAACGAGGACGGAAATACTTCGGAAGACAGTATTCATGCGGTTCATAGAGCTTTCGGAAATGTTGTTCGGACGAAATTACGACATAAGAGCTCGCCTCTCATTTGCCGTTGCGACTCAATGGTGGTATTTTTGAGCCCGTCCTTTACGATGTGCGTCCGCACATCATCGAATTCCACACAATCAAGCTCATTTGTACCTAATTCGGGGTCGCCGTGGCGAAAACGTCGAAGTATATATTTATTACGGGCGGAGTACTGTCATCGCTTGGCAAGGGGATTGCCTCCGCTTCCATCGGTCTGCTGTTGAAACAGCGGGGCCTTACCGTAACGGTTCAGAAGTTCGATCCGTACATCAATGTGGATCCGGGCACGATGAATCCGTATCAGCACGGTGAGGTATACGTCACCGACGACGGTGCGGAGACCGACCTCGACCTCGGCCACTACGAGCGCTTTCTCGACGTCAGCATGAGCCGGAACAACAACGCCACCGCCGGCCAGGTCTACTTCGACGTCATCCAGAAGGAACGCCGTGGCGAGTATCTCGGCAAGACGGTACAGGTGATTCCGCACATCACGGATGAGATCAAGGCACGGATGCGCGCCTTCGACGGAACGTTCGACGTCGTCATCATCGAAGTCGGCGGTACCGTGGGCGATATCGAGTCCCTCCCCTTCCTCGAGGCCGTACGTCAGCTCGGACTGGATCTGGGACGCAGCAACGTGCTCAACGTCCACCTGACCTACGTCCCCTACATCAAGAGTGCGGGCGAGCTCAAGACGAAGCCCACGCAGCACAGCGTGAAGACGCTCATGGAATTCGGAATCATGCCCGACATCCTGCTCTGCCGCGCCGAACAGAAGCTCGGAAAGGAAATCCGCGGCAAGATCGGCCTCTTCTGCAATGTCGAGGAACGGTCCGTCATCGAAGCCCTGGATGCCGAAACGATCTATGAAGTGCCGCAGATGTTCGCCAAGCGCGAGCTGGACGCCATCATCTGCGAAAAGCTCCACCTCAAGCCGTCGACGCTCGATCTCGATACCTGGACGCGGTTCTCGAACCGCATCAAGCACCCCAAACATCAGGTGAACATCGCCCTCGTGGGCAAGTACATCCGCTACGCCGATTCCTACAAGAGCATCCTCGAAGCCTTCATCCATGCCGGCGCCATCAACAACACGAAGGTCAACGTCCGCATGATCGACTCCGAAGAGATCACCGAGGACAACGTCGCGGAGTATCTGAAGGACATCAACGGAATCCTCGTCGCTCCGGGCTTCGGTTCGCGCGGCGTCGAAGGCAAGATGGCCGCCATCCGTTACGTGCGCGAGAACGACATCCCGTTCTTCGGGATCTGCCTCGGCATGCAGTGCGCCGTCATCGAGTTCGCACGGAACGTCTGCGGTATGGCGGACGCCAATTCGTCCGAGTTCAAGAAGGGCAAGCACAGCGTCATCGACCTCATGCCCGACCAGCGCCACGTCACCGACAAGGGCGGCACCATGCGCCTCGGTGCGTATGAATGCGTCCTCGACAAGAAGAAGAGCAAGGCGTACGCGGCATACAAGCAGGATCTTATCAGCGAGCGCCATCGTCATCGCTACGAATTCAACAACGACTTCCGTTCGGATCTCGAAGCCAAGGGACTTTCCATCACCGGACATTCGCCCGACGGCCGTCTGGTCGAGATCGTCGAACTGCCGAATCACCGCTGGTTCGTCGGTGTCCAGTTCCACCCGGAACTCAAGAGCCGTGCCGTCACCGGTCATCCCCTCTTCATTTCCTTCGTGAAGGCATCTCTCGACCATGCGCAAGACGAGGCATGAAGGCCCTCGAAATCATCATCGACGACCTCTATCCGTTTTCGCTGACGCACGACGTTGGTGAACTCCGGACGGGATTCTACACGCAACGTGAACGCATCGAACGAGGTGGACCATCGGTCCGCCTCGATTCGTTATGGACGGCACTGGCCTCGCTGGCCGAACATATCTCCATCGATGCCGGACTCATGAAGGCATCGGGCCTGCCCCTCATCCATCCCGACGCACGCATCGCGCCGAACGTCGTACTGGACGATACGAACGGCCCGATCATCATCGACGACGGAGCCGTTATCGAGCCCTTCGTCTATATCAAGGGACCGGTCACCATCGGCAGGAACTCGGTCATCCGCAGCATGGCGCGGATCTACGGTCCGACCGTCATCGGCCCGGTCTGCAGGATCGGCGGCGAAGTCCACGATACGATCTTCCTCGGCTATGCGAACAAGCAGCACGATGGCTTCGTAGGACACAGCGTCATCGGCGAGTGGTGCAACCTGGGGGCGAACACGACGACCAGCAATCTGAAGGTCAACTACGGCGAGGTCTCCGCGACGCTGCCCACGGGCACGGTGCGTACGGGAACGATGTTCCTCGGTACGCTGATGGGCGATCACACGAAGACCGCCATCGGCACCATGCTTTCCACCGGTACCGTCATCGGTGCATGCAGCTCCATCGTGACCGATGGCTTCCCTCCCCGCTTCGTTCCGTCCTTCACGTGGAAGGAGAACGAGACGATGGACGAGAACAAAGCCATAGAACTCGCCCGTACGGTCATGCAACGACGCGGCATGACGCTGTCTTCCGACATGGAACGGAGACTGCGGCTGATCGCCCACGAGCGTCGGAACGGCCGTATCCTATGAACGATTCCCTTCATGTCTGGATCACGGGGGCGAGCCGCGGTATCGGTGCGGCCATCGCCCAGGTTCTCGGTGAAACTCATCGCTGTACATTGAGTGGACGCAATGCGGAGTCCATCGATCAGGTCGCGATGATTCTGCCTGGCGATCACGCGGCTGCTGTCGTCTGCGACGTCGCGGACATGACCAGCGTCAGGAAGGCGCATACTGCAGCCGTCGAACGCTTCGGTCCCGTCGACGTTCTCGTCAACAACGCAGGGATCGGCATCTTCAAGCCGCTTCTCGATCTGTCCGATCAGGAATTCGAGGATACGATCGACATCAATCTCAAGGGCATCTTCAACTGTCTGCGTGTCGTGCTGCCGTCGATGAAGCACCGCAGGCAGGGAATGATCATCACGATGAATTCCATCGCCGCGGTCACGAATTATGCCGGATGTACCGTCTACGGTGCCAGCAAGGCCGGCGCCCTGGCGCTCACACGCAGCCTGCGCACGGAAGTGCGCGACTATGGCGTCAAGGTCGTGGACCTGCTCGTCGGCGCGACCTCCACGGACATCTGGGATGCGAAGGCCCGTGACGAATTCGCCGACCGCATGATGTCGGCCCTCGACGTCGCCCATCAGGTCGACGACATCGTACGAGGTTTTTCCAATCCCCGTACGCATATTGAAGAACTCGTACTGCGCCCCCAACGCGGGGATCTTTGACGCGCAGTCCGTTCCCTTTCACATCATCTATCCGGATTCGGAATGAACAGACTACGTCTGCTCGTCATCGTTCTATCGATGACGACGATCATCGCATACGCCCAGCCGACACGACAATTCGACAACAGTGATCCATCGGCCGAAGAAGTGTACATGCTCGAGCTGATCAACCGGGCCCGCATGGACCCGGCGGCAGAAGGCGTACGTCTCATGGATACGGACGACTCCACCGTGCAGGCCGTATACCGACGCCTGGGCATCGACAAGGAGGCGACGAGGAAGGCGTTCGCAACCTATCCGAAACGGCCTCCACTGGCATTCACCGCCTTGCTGTCCGTCCTCGCCCGCTCCCAGACAAGCGATATGGTCAACAACGGCTACATCGGCCACGTCAACTCGCGAGGTGAGAATCTCGAGGAGCGTTACCGGCATGTCCTGTACAAACCATCGGGTTCGTACGGCGAGAATGTCGCCACGTATGCGGGAGGCGCCTGGTATGGGCACTGCCGGTTGAACGTCGACTGGAGTCCCACCGATCAACAGCCTCTGAGTCGTCGTCTCAACATCATGAATTTCTCCGGTGGCAGCCACAACGAAATAGGGATCGGCATCCGTCATCTCAAGCCGGAGGACCAGATATCCGATACCGTCGGCCCCGTCGTGCTCACACAGAACTTCGGTAGCAGCGAGACGACATACCTTACCGGTGTAGCATATCAGGACCTCAATCACAACGGGTTCTACGATATGGGAGAGGACATGCGGGGTGCAAGGATCACGCCGGATCGTGGCGACTACTTCGTGATCACCACCAGTTCGGGTGGCTACACACTTCCCTACGCCGGCACGGGAAGCATGGTGATCACAGCGAGCACGCAGTATTCAGGGACGATAACGACGACGGTGGAGCTCCCTGGCACCGAGAACGTGAAGGTCGACTTCGTCTTCCCGTCCGAACCACCACCACAAGTCACGCTGCAGCTTCCGTTGCATCGTTCCATGAACGTGGAACAGCATGGTACATCCTTCGTATGGAATTCCGCAGGACCGGCCAGCACCTATACGATTCAGGTGGCGACGGCGGAGGACTTCCATCTCGGCAGTGCGATATGGTCCGAAACGACGACCGACACCACGATGATGCTCGCCCTTCCCTCCTGTCAACGATCCTATTTCTGGCGCGTCAAGGCGAGGAACGGAGTCGGTACGAGCCCCTGGTCCACGGTCTATGCACTCACGACGGGAGGCACCGTCCCGTCTGCCCCGACATTGCGCTCACCTGCGAGCGACGTGGTGGTCGATCACGATGCCTATCTCCATTTCGAATGGGATATGGTACCCGGGGCCAGCGCCCATCATTTCCGCATCTCCCGTAATGCGGGTCTGACGAATCCCGTCGTCGACGATTCCGCGATGCACGGTACGACCTTCGATGCTCCCGCGATGCCTCTTTCGGATCAGCCCTTCTTCTGGGGCGTACGTGCATACGACGATACCTGTGGCTGGGGTGAATGGGCCACACGGGCTATGACTCCGACGGTAACGTCGATCGACAACGATATCACGTCCGGACCGAACGGCCTCGCAGTAGTTCCCAATCCCGTGACACCCATGTCGATGCTCGTCATGAACGTCCCGGCCGGAGGCATGGCGACGTTACATCTGGTCGATGCCAACGGCAGCACCATCGCCACACGTCGACTATCGCTCGATGGGGGCCGTACGACCCTGCCGCTATCGTCGCTTGTCGATACGGATGTCGCGCAGGGCATCTATGGTATCGTACTGTCGTGCGAAGCGTACGTCCGGTATGTGAACGTGGCCATCATCCGCTGATTGTCAGCCACACCCATACCGGTCGTCCCGCCGGTCGGCCTTCCATGGGTGCTGTTCCGCTCCCCCTACGCATATTGGAGGCTTCGTACCGTGTCCCGGAGCGGGGAGCTCCAGGACACGGTCGGTACCGATTCACATTGTTTTCCGGATTTTGGAGAGTGGAGGATGAATACACTGCAACTGTTCGTTCTGACGGCGTTGGTCGTGCCCGCAACGATGCAGGCACAACCCGGACAGGCTTATAGCCATGGCGATCCGACGGCCGAAGAACAGTACATGCTGGAACTGATCAATCGTGCACGCAGGGACCCCGTGGCCGAGGGTGCTCGTCTTATGGATACGGACGATGCGGCCGTCCAGATGGCCTATCAGTACTTCCATATCGACAAGGCACAGACGAAGCAGGCCTTCACGACATACCCCGAGCGTCCTCCCCTGGCCTTCCATCCGGCCCTGATCGATGCCGCGCGTGGTCATACGGCGGACATGATCGCCCACAATTTCCAGGGACACAACAGTTCGAACGGCGACGATCTCACGAAGCGCTATCAGAACGTCGGCTATCAATCCCAGGGTATGTATGGCGAGAACGTTTCTGCCTATTCCGAAAGCGTGTGGTATGGGCATTGCGGACTGAACGTGGACTGGGGCGAGGCTAATCAGCAAGAACTTGGCCATCGCGTCAACCTCATGAACTTCTCCAACTACGTCTTCACGGAAATCGGCATCGGCATCACGCATACGAACGGTGGCTTGCAGTCAGGCACCGTGGGACCGATCGTGATCACGCAGGACTTCGGCATGAGGTCGACGATCTATGTCACGGGCGTCGTCTACAAGGACGATAACAACAACGGCTTCTACGATATCGGCGAAGGCCTCGCCGGTGTGAAGATCATGCCGAGCAGCGGCACCTACTATGCCGTCAGCTCGACGTCCGGCGGCTATGCCATCCCCTACACCGGTTCGGGATCCATGACCTTCACGGCAAGCGGAGGAGCGCTGGCAGGTACGATGACGATGACGGCATCGTTGCCCGGTCAGGAGAACGTCAAGCTCGACTTCGTCGCGTCGACGCAGCTTCCGACCGCCGTCGCTCTCCGTCTTCCCGCCAACAATGCGACGAACGTGACGCCTTCCTCGACGCCCTTCACATGGGGTTCGACGGGATCGGGCAGCACGTATACGATCGAGATCGCCACGGCGCAGAACTTCGCCGCCGCTACCGTGATCACGTCGCAGACGACGAGCGATACGACCTTCAGCTACTCCCTGCCTGGATGCCAGAAGCGTTTCTTCTGGCGCGTCCGTGCCGCCAACAGCGCAGGCAATGGTCCCTGGTCCACGGTCTTCGCCCTCACGACGGGCGGCAGCGCTCCAGGACTTCCCGTCCTCGTCTCACCTGTCGGTGCGGTAACGGTCGATCATGACGCCGACGTCCACTTCTCGTGGAATCTCGTACCCGCTTCGGGTACCTACCACATCCGTATCTCGCGCAATGCAGATTTGACGAGTCCCCTCGTCGACGATTCGACGATCCAGGCAACCACGTTCGACGTCGCAGCAGCGACGATCGCCGACAAGCCGTTCTACTGGGGCGTCAGGGCGCATGGAGAGCCCTGTGGCTGGGGACAATGGACGATCAAATCCGTGACGCCGACGGTCACGTCGGTGGATGAAGAAACGGTATCGGGACCGGGCCTCGTTATCTTCCCGAATCCCGTCACCGCCACATCGACGCTCGTCATGAACGTCCCTGCCGGTGGAATGGCGATACTGCGTCTGGTCGACGCCGGTGGAAGTGTCGTCGCTACCCGGCGCATAGCAGTCGATGCGGGCCGTACGGCGGTACCGCTGTCGATGCTCGTCGATGCGAACGTAGCCCAGGGTATCTATGGTATCGTGCTGTCGTGCGATACGTACGTCCAGCGCGTGAACGTCGCCATCGTGCGATAGGACGACGCGATCTATACCAGCGTGAAATAGTCATGTCCGTTGTCGGTGTGTATATGCAACACACCGGCACGGACAAGTTTTACGAGGGTTTGCGATGCACGGCGTTTGGAGATGTTGACGAGCCGTGCGAAATCCATGACCGAAGCCTTGCCGTAGCGTTCGAGGAACGTGAACAGACGTCGTTCGCGATCGCCGATGGTGATCGTCATCGGTGCTGCGTACGGGCTCTGTCCGGCCAGGATACGAGCCATTTCCTTGCTCGCAGTGACGGAATTTTCACCCTGCCGGATATAGGCCTTGCGCTCGTGCGGCCGCTCCGCGGGATCGTCACTGATCAACCGGTGTGGCTTATGTTCCGAATTCGGAATGTGGACGACGATGACGTCCTTGTACTCGATCTCCACCACTTCGATGTCCAGTTCGAGCGGCGGCACGATGGCGTGGCTGGCGGTGAGGACCTGGTCGGCTTCCTCCTTCTCGCTCACCACGCCGATGATGGAGCCGTCGTCATCGACGCCGACGATCAGATAGCCCCCGGCAGTATTGGCGAGGGCTATGATCTCCCGGGCGATCTTCTCGGAGGTGGTGAACTTCCGTTTGAATTCAACGGTCGACGACTCACCTCCGGCAATGATCTCGCGCAGCTCATGCCGTCTCATTGTACGGGCGCGTATTTCCAACTGGACTTCGGCACCCACCATTGCGTGGGATTGTAGCCAGGGCGGATGAAGGTGAACTGCACGTTCTGCAGTCTGCGATTGTAGACGGCAGGAAAGAGGGGCATCCAGAGGAACGTATAGGGTTGTTCGTCGACGACGATGCGCTGGAACTCGTGCATGTATTCCTTGCGCTTCGTTTCGTCGAACTCTATACGATTGAGTTCCATCAGTTCGTCCGCACGCTTGTTGCGGAAGCCAACGTAGTTGGATCCCTTGTTGTCGGCCTGCGACGAATGCCACAGTTGATACGGGTCGCTCGGAATGGGATCGTTCACCCACGAACCGATGTAGGCATCGAACTTCCGCGTACGGAGATTCTCGAGGAAGACCGCCCATTCGAGCTTCTGGATGGAGACCTTGATACCGACCTTCTTGCATTCGTCGGTGACGATGAGGGCGATCTGTTCGCGCGCTTCGTTACCGGAGTTGAGCAGGAAGGAGAAGGCCAGATCCGTGCGGCGTCCGTCGATCATCTTGTCCAGGTACCCGTCGTTGTCGCTGTCTCCCCATCCCGCTTCCGCGAGAAGAGCCTTGGCCTTGGCCGGATTGTAGTCGACGGCCTGGATGGAATTGTCGTATTCCTTGCTCTGGGGATAGATCGGCGAGTTGATCGGTTTGGCGATACCACGCAGGATCTGCTTCATGAGGGCATCGCGATCGACGAGATGCGACAGGGCCCGGCGTACACGCTTGTCGCTGAGCGTCGGGCGTGCCGTATTCCATCCGATGTAGGTGTAGGCCTGGCTTTCGTAGGTGCGCTTTGCGAGATGCGGCGTGCGATTCGTATCAACTTCCTCTTCGAACTTGATTGGCGGAACGTACTCCATGAAGTCGAGCTCACCGTTCTTCAGCGCCGTCACAGCAGCGGAACGGTCCGGCACGACGCGATAGATGAGCTTCTCGGCATAGGCCGGGTTGACTTTCGAATCCTTGTTCCAGTACTTGTCGTTGCGGCGCAGCGTGATGTTCTCGTGCGTCTTCCATTCTTCGAAGACGTACGGACCCGAACCGACGTTCATCGCGGGATCGAGCTTGATCTCCGGCTTGCCGAACCAGTGTCCGAAGTCCTTCATGGCGGTGTTCTTTTCCGCCAGGGCAAGATCGTTGGTCTCGGCGAAGGTGTACTTGTCCGTCAGGTTCTGCGGATCCATCTTGTGCTTGGCCAGGATGTACATGGCACCAAGATGGAATTCGGCGAGGAAGTACGGGCGCGACATCGTGACGATGATCGTCCGATCGTCGGGCGACGTCACGTCCTTCACGTCTTCGTAATAGTTGCGGTTCGGCGCGGCGTCGATGACGAAGGGATTCTTCATCGCCTTGAAGGAGAAGATGACGTCCTTGCCCGTCAGCGGCTTGCCATCGCTGAAGGTGATGCCTTCGCGCAGCTTGAATGTATAGGTCAGGTGATCGTCGGAGATCGTCGGACGTGCTTCGACGAGCGTAGGTGTGAGTTCCAGCGTGGTGAAGTCCTGATCGAGCAGTTTCTCGTAGACCCTGTCGGCGATCGCGCGTCCCGATGCATCGTTGATGACGATGGGATTGATGCCTTCCGCATCGGACAGTTCGTGGATGATGAGCCATTCGCCCTTGACGGGCGTACCGGCGTCACCTGCGGCAGCTCCCCCTTCGGGGTCGCCGCACGAGGCCAGCATGACGGAACAGGCGATGGCCGAGAGCAGCACACCGCTGCCATGCCGCCGCGATGGGTCGAGAAACGTACGTATCTGCTGGAACAACGACATCATGTCATCCTTTATGGTTGGTTGTCTGTATTCGTATCCTCTATCGCGAACGTCATTCGTCGTCGCTCTGGAAGTAGGCGACGTGACGTTGCTCGAACGAGCCCGGATTGGCCTGTCTGCGCTTGATCTCCTGCTGAAGTCTCTCCGAGAATACCTTGCTCGCATTGTATCCGTAGGTGCGGAGCAGATAGTTGAGGGCGATGGTTTCCGAAATGACGGTCACGTTCTTGCCCGGAAAGATCGGCAGTTTCACTGTCCCTATCTCCACACCGAGGAGATCGACCGTCGCCTCGTCCAGTCCCGTTCGATTGTATTCGCGCGTCGGCTCGTATTCCTCGAGCTCGACGATGATTTCGAGACGCTTCTGGAACCGTATGGCGCGGACGCCGAACATCTTCCGTACGTCGATGACGCCCAGTCCCCTGATCTCCATGAAATGCTTGACGAGCGTCGTACCCGTCCCCATCAGGATGCTCTCGCGCTTCTTCGTCAGCACGACGATGTCGTCCGACACCAGCCTGTGGCCGCGTTCGACGAGGTCGAGAGCGATCTCCGACTTGCCGATGCCGCTGCGTCCCGTGAAGAGCATGCCCACGCCGTAGACGTCGACGAAGGATCCGTGCATGCTGATCTGGGCCGAGAACTGGTCGTCCAGATACTCGCTCAGCAGATAGCTCGACTTCGTCGTGTCATGCGTGGTGGAAAGCAACGCGACCCCGTTCTCGCGCGCGAGCGCGACGAGATCGGGGTCGAGAATGTGTCCGTTCGCCAGTACGATACAGGGAACGTTGAATGCGCAGATGTTCTGGAAGGCCGCTGCCCGTTCCTCGTCCGACAGACTCTTCAGATAGTAGAACTCCGTGTTCCCGAACAACTGGACACGATAGTGCGTGAAGAACTCCGTGTAGCCGGCGAGCGCGAGCTGCGGCCGGTGGAGGCTCTTGTCGGTAATCAGGTTGTCGAGACCGATCTCACCGGTCAGAACGGTAAGCTTGACCGGACAATTCAGCAGTTCACGTACGGTAATGGCTTCCTTGACGTACGGAACCACGGTCTTCGCAAAGGGCATGCGGATGTACCAGTGATATTGGGAGGGTCATTCGCGAATGGTTTCCCGCGGCGCTTCCATGCGCGTCTTCAGCTTGCGGAGCTGGCGTACGACCTTTTCTGCGGCATCGTGGATAGCCTTGGTGAACTCGCCCGTCGTTTCCCGTGCCACGATGGTATGGCCATCCACCCGTACCGTGTATTCGCATGACTTGTGCGTGTTCTCATCGAGGATCGCATCGATCCTGATGATGTTGTCATGGAACTTCTCGAAGTGAAGGGCGGCATCGACGGCAGCCTTGTGCTCGTCATCCGTAAGCTTGCAGTGCCGTGCCGTTACGTGGATATCCATGGCGAAACCTTCCCGATGTTGTGGAACATTGCAAGGCTTACCCGAAGGTACACCTTTTTGCCGTTCAAAGTCAAGCGCGCTATCGCAGGAAGATGCTCACTCCCCCGTGGATGCCGATGCCTCCGGCCTGGAACCGGTACGATCGTGCGGCAGCCTGCGACAGTGCGGGAACGTATTGGGAAAACTGCTGAAACATGTCGGCTGAAAAAGGAAGAACCGAGTATGACACTTCGAAATACAAGGCAGCACCAATCCTGGTTGTAGAGCGTTTGTCCCAGCCGAGCGATACACCTGCTCGGACGAGGAAGGCGGGCGTGTAGTGTGTCTCATCGTAACGGACACCGGAGGGACGACTACCGCCCTGCGGTGTATTCGCCACGCTTTCTTCCCACGTCATGCCCACGGCACCCATTCCGACACCGGCACCGACGTAGCCGGTGAACTGGCGCTGGATCGGAAAATAATCGGCGGTGAGGAATATGGGAATGACGTTCATCACGACGGCCTGCGTGAGCGTCTGTGCGGGGCCTACGGCCGAATCGCGGAACCGGGGGTCGTAGGTATAGGTTTCGCGCACCGTGGCGCGATAGTAGGACCCCGTGACGCCGATGGCCAGATCGCCAAGCTGGAAGCTGGAGATACCGAAGGTGAGGCCGATAGGTACGTCGAAAGTCGATGCCCCGCCGCCCAGCAACGACTGATAGTCCTTGAAGAAGTCCGTCGAATGCAGCCCCATCATCCATACGACGTCGCCGTAGATGCGTACCGGGCGCCCCTTGCGCTTGGCCACGGTATCGGGCGTCATCGCATGACACGACGCACCGGCGATGAGGATGACGAGGACGAAGAGGACCCGCTTACAGAATCCGCTTGCCCATCGAGGAGGTAACGACATCGGATGCGAACTCGGCCGTGTTGTTGCGTTGATCGAGAATAGGATTCACTTCCGCGACCTCGAGCGAGGCATAGGCGTCGACCTGGCTGATCATCTCCATGAAGAGATGGGTTTCGCGATACGTCAGCCCACCGGGAACGGGCGTACCCACACCGGGTGCGAAACTCGGATCCACACCATCGACATCGAAGGAAATGTGGAGGTGATCCACACTGCGTGCCATGTCCTCGAGTACGCGCGAAGCGATTTCATACATTCCGAGCTTGTCCACATCGAACATGGTATAGGCGGCGACGCCGAGCTCCTTGATCAGCTCGCGTTCACCGGGATCGATGGAGCGCAGGCCGACGATCGCGAGGTTTCTCGGATCGAGCTTCGGGAAGTCGCCCGCGATCGACGTCAGGGTCGGATGTCCGTGTCCCATGGCGATAGCCAGGGGCATTCCGTGGATATTGCCGCTGGGCGTGGTCGCTGCCGTGTTCATGTCGGCATGGGCATCGATCCATATCACACCGAGCGTCTTGCCGTGCTGCTTGCAGTGAGCGCCGATACCGGCGAGCGAGCCGACACTCATGGAATGGTCACCACCGAGAATCAGGGGGAAGTCCCCTTCGTCGAGCACCGTCTTCACACGTGCGGCGAGGACGTGACTCATCTCGGCGATTTCCGGCAGGTACTTCAGGCGTGAGTCCGCCATCTCCTGCACTTCGATGTTACGGATCGGAATATCGCCTTCATCGATCACCGTATAGCCGAGCGACTCGAGCTTCCTGTCCACGTCGGCGATACGCAGGGCCGACGGCCCCATATCGACGCCGCGCCTGTCGGCACCGAGGTCGATGGGAAAGCCGATGATACGGACACGTGTGGGCTTATGCATGTACCCCTCCCATGAGGTGGTTCAGCACGGTGGATAGCGTACCCTTGAGTTCCTTGCGTTCCACGACGAGATCGACGAAGCCGTGTTCGAGCAGGAATTCGGAGCGCTGGAATCCTTCGGGAAGTTTCTTGCGGATGGTCTGTTCGATGACGCGTGGTCCTGCGAAGCCGATGAGGGCCTTGGGTTCGGCGATGATGACGTCGCCGAGCATCGCATAGGAAGCACTTACGCCACCGGTCGTGGGATCGCTGAGAATGGAGATGTAGGGCAGACGCGCTTCGGCCAGCTCGCCGAGAAAGGCACTGGTCTTGGCCATTTGCATCAGCGAAAGTGCGGCCTCCTGCATGCGGGCGCCGCCCGAAGCGCTGATGAAGATGAAGGGCATCCTGTTCTCGAGGGCCCGTCTGCCGGCACGTACGAACTTCTCGCCGACGACGCTTCCCATCGAACCGCCGATGAAGCCGAAGTTCATGCAGCCGAAGGCGATGGGGCGGCCATGCAGCGTTCCCGTACCCGTCGTGACGGCGTCGGGAAGATCGGTGCGGCTATAGGCTTCCTTGAGGCGGGCCTTGTAAGGCCTGGTATCGACGAAGTCCAGGGGATCGGCCGATCTGATGTTCCGGTCCGTTTCCTTCCATGAATCCTTGTCGATCAGTACGTCGATGTACTTGTTGCTGCCGATACGGAAATGGTGATTGCAGGTAGGACACGTAAAGGCGTTCTCTTCGAGTTCCTTGCGATAGATGATGGTCGAACAGCTCGGACATTTCGTCCACAGTCCGTCAGGCATCTCCCGCTGTGTCGTCTCGGATATGTTTTTGTTCTTGCGTAAAAACCAGGCCATGATTCATCCTTCCATGCGACGTCATTCGATCACGAGTATCATCGTTCCGCGATCGCTCGGTCGAGTTGTTCTACGAAGATAACCACCTGCGGGCACGTCCGGCACTATCGATTCACCCTTTTCATCGGCCGTGGTGGTCGTAACGATATGTCCGCCGAGGCCATACCAGTGGATGACGCACGGGCCGTCGTCGTCCTTCAGAGCGTCTCCCCTGCGCACGATCATCGTACGCACGTGACGCCCTTCCATGATGTCCCGCGCAGGGACGGAAACGGACGGTTCATCGATGGGAAGGTTCCTGAACGTGAGCGCGCCCATGCCACGCGCGTTGAGGATCCACGGCCCTTCGTAGATCGTCGTCCCGTCCGTGTAGTATGTGTCGGGTACGTAGGTGATGGACGTTGCCTGCACACCTTCCTTCAGTCTCACGAAGACGTTACTGCCTTCCGTGTACACGTTGTCGACGGCAGCGGTACGCCCGTCGATCAGGAAGGCCTGTTCCAGACCGCGATACGTCCCCGCACCATCCGTCAGCGGTTCGAAGGTCAATGCCCCCCTGCTGTCGAAGGCCAGACGTATCGTCCGGCGGCTTCCGTCGGTCCACCGGACGTTGCGCACGACGGGCGACGCGATATCCACCGTATCCTCGGCACCGAATCGCAGGGCAGCGTACTGTCTGTAGAGTTGCTCCCCAAGTTCCAGATAGCCAGCCTGGGCGTAGTGACATCCGTCATGGCCCGGCAATCCACCCGCGGCAACGACGGATACGTCGGGATAGGTCCGGGCGAACCGGCGCTGCATATCGCGCAACAGCGAATGTTCCGTACCGCCGCACCCCGTGTGGATCTGCACGACCCATATACGACGGAGTGCAGGCAGATCGCGCTTCCATGCCGCATAGAGCCGGGCAAAGAGCGTATCGTATCCCGGTCCGGAGTTCGATTCGCCCTGATACCAGAAGAGGTGCTTCACGTGCGGACGCATGCCGCTCTTCTCGAGGCGATACAGCCAGGAACCGTAGATGGTATTGACGTTGTACCTGTCGGCCTCGTAAGGCAGATGCTGTTCGATCGTGGTTCCCCCAACTCCGCCGTTGACGACGCATGTGGCCATGGAGTTCACGCGAGCGATGCGGTTCTGGAGATACAATCCCCAGGCGCCGACGCTGGCTCCCCCTCCGCTCGTGAAGCCGTTCGAGATCTTCCACGTCGTATCGCCGCGCGTCGTCTGGAAATTCGATCCGAAGGTGCGGGCCGTGGCATGAGGGGCGAGAGGCGAGAATCCCCAGATGGAATTCGATTGACCATCGATGGCGATGACGTCGCCGCAGACCATGCTGTCGGCGTGCAAGACTGGGCGCGTTCCGGCGGGTCCCGATACCGTGACGTCGACGGAATAGAGATCGAGTCCTGCCTCGATACGTACCGCCCGATCGAACGTGTCACCCGCAGTGCCCGAAAGGACGGTGTCGAATCGCCCCACGACGATGGAATCGTTCGCCCTCCATTCGATCGTGAGCCGGTCGTAGCCATCGCGCACGACCGTACCTCCTACCCTGCACGACGCATTGCCGTCGTCGGACGCCGGATAGCATCGATACATCGAGGGGGCGTCGTCGAAGACGATGATCGGCGGCTCGGGTGACGGCGTTCTTGGAATACCGTACTTTGTATGGAGGTACGTATCGACCGCGTCGATCTCGTTATCGGACAGGATGCGATCGAAGAGAACGACTTCGCCGATGGCGCCATCGAAGCAGTAGTTGTCGGCCGCAGCGAAGGCACCGATATAGATCGTCGGGTCCGTGTTGACTGGCACGGTATCCCGTGTGCCTCGCTCGTTGTTCACGTCGATGGTCGCCCTGCTTCCCTTCGCCTCGTATCTCACGCGCACGATGCCGACTCCGTTCGCGAGCGAGACCTCGCTGACGGCCTGACGATAGAAGTCGCCGTGAAGGAGACGTGGATATGCCGTGCCACCGAGCCACAGTGCGTGTGTGTTGCCGCTGACGATGTTGTTGGCGCCCGAACCGTCCACGACGCGTATCACCGCATAGAGCGTATAGTCCGCATCCACGGGATAGACGGCTGGTGCGGTCAGGAACGTCGTCGTACCGTCGAACATCAATGCAGCACGGCCATTCAGGCCGGCAGCATCATATGACGGTCGTCTGTTTCCCTCAGCTCGTGCGTCGAGTCCGGCCGTACCGAGATTATCCCATCGGGAAACGAGGCCGGAGTCGGAGACAGTGACGAGGGTGTCGGCACGCAGCCACAGGACGGGCTCGAAGGACGAGACCTGTCCCTGCACGCTCACGAGCGCACAGAGCATCGACAACAGTATGGCGGCGGAACGGACCATGGGGAATCTCCCCGATGATGATCACTTCGAGATGTTGAGGACTTCGTACTGGATCACACCCGCAGGGACCTTCGTCTCCACGATGTCTCCAATGACGCGGCCCAGAAGGGCCTTGCCGAGCGGGCTGGTGACGGACAGCTTGTTCTGCTCGAAGTCGGCTTCCTCGTTGCTGACGAGCAGGTATTCTATTTCCCTGTTCGTCTTCTTGTTCAGCAGTTTCACGCGGGACAGGATATAGATCTTGTCATCCGGAAAGTCCTTCGGATCGATCACCTGTGCACGCGACAATGACGTTTCGATCTTCGAGATACGGATCTCGAGGAGCTCCTGTTCGTGCTTCGCTGCGTCGTAGTCGGCATTCTCGGACAAATCACCATGCGAGCGTGCGTCTGCGATCTTCTGTGCGATTTCGCGACGTCCCTTCGTCTTGAGTTCATGAACTTCCTGCTGCATCGCTTCCAGGCGCTCACGCGTTATGTAGACGGCTTCAGCCATGACGTATCTCCTTGAAAAAAAAACAAAGCCGCCCAAGGCGACGGCTTTGTTCAGTGCTGTGTGCAATTTACACGGGCCTGCAGCGAAAGTCAACCTTTCGCTTTCCCCATCAGAGATGGCGAAGGATGTGTCCCATCTTGTCGCGCTTCGTCTGAAGATATTGCTGATTTTCCGTCGTAGCCGGTATTTCCAACGGGATAAGCTCGACCACTTCAAGTCCGTAGGATTGCAGGCCGACCCTTTTCTTCGGGTTGTTCGTCATCAGACGCATCTTCCGTACGCCCAGATCGAAGAGTATCTGGGCCCCGATGCCGTAGTCGCGCGGATCGGGCTGGAAGCCGAGCTGGAGATTGGCCTCGACGGTATCGAGCCCCTGTTCCTGCAGGGCATAGGCCTTGATCTTGTTCACGAGGCCGATGCCACGTCCTTCCTGACGCATATAAAGAACGACACCTGAGCCCTCCTCCTCGATCTTGCGCAGTGCAGCATGGAGTTGAGGTCCGCAGTCGCAGCGTCTCGAGCCGAGCAGGTCTCCCGTAAGGCATTCGCTGTGGACACGGACGAGGACAGGACTTTCGGAGTCGATCGCTCCCTTGACGATCGCGACGTGCTCTTCGCCGTCGATCGTGTTCTCGTAGACGCGGAGCGTGAAGTCACCGTATTCGCTCGGCAACTTGGCTTCGGCCACGAGGCGTACGATCTGCTCCTTGCGGCGGCGATATGCGATCAGGTCCTGCACGCTGATGATCTTCAGTCCATGTTGCTGTGCGAACACGACGAGATCGGGCATGCGCGCCATGGTACCGTCCGCTTTCAGGACTTCGCACAGAACTCCGCAGGGCTTCAGCCCGGCGAGTTTCGCAAGATCGACGACGGCTTCCGTGTGACCGGCACGTCGAAGGACACCGCCTTCCATCGCGATGAGCGGGAACGTATGTCCCGGACGCCCGAGATCGGCAGGCTTCGTATCGTCCGCCACCATGGCCTGGACCGTTGCGTTCCGGTCATAGGTCGAAATGCCCGATGCCGTTCCATGCACGTAATCCACCGAGACCGTAAAACGCGTGCCGTGCAGGGCCGTGTTGTCGTTCACCATCAGGGGCAGCTCGAGCTGCTGTGCCCGCTCTTCCGTGATCGACACGCAGATCAAACCACGGCCTTCCGTAGCCATGAAATTGATGATCTCTTCCGTGCACAATTCTGCCGCACAGATAAGATCTCCTTCATTTTCGCGGTCTTCATCGTCGACCACGATCACGCATTTACCGGCCCGGATGTCGGCAAGTGCCTCATCGATCGTATTCATCGGTTTCGTTCTCGCTACCGTTTCTCGTTACTTGGATTCGACCGCTGCGATGGCCGCCTTGTCGAAGCGGACGCGCGTGTTGTCGGCGATCTGCACGACGATGATGGCGTCCTCGACATCCGTTACCGTGCCGTGGATACCCGAACTCGTGACGACCTTGTCGCCCTTCTTCACGGCATCGAGCATCTTGCGCATTTCCTTCTGACGCTTCTGCTGCGGACGGATCATGAAGAAGTAGAAGACAACGATCACACCACCGAACATCAGGAGCGTGGTCATGAGCTGCGTCGTGGGATCGGGAGCACCCTGGCCAGCGGCAGGAGCAGGAGCGAACAAGAAGAGAGACAACATATACAAGTCCTTGAAAATAGAGATTGTTACTGCCGAGACTGATTCAACTGTTCAATGGTAGCCAGAGCCCAGGGACGAAATGTGCCTTCCAGAATTTTCCGGCGGGCCATCTTCGTCAACCACAGGTAGAGGGCCAGGTTCTGCATCGTGGCGATCATCAGGCCGAGGATTTCACCGGCCTGGAACAGATGACGAAGATACGCCAGAGAGACGTTGTGACCGACATACGTGTCCAGACCGTCGTCGAGCGCTTCGTCCGCCACCTTGTACCGTGCGTTCTTGATGTTGAGCTTACCCTTCGTCGTATAGATCGTCCCGTTCCGGGCATTCCGCGTCGGCATCACGCAGTCGAACATATCCACACCGAGATCGATGGCACGGAGGATGTTCTCGGGCGTACCGACGCCCATGAGGTACCGCGGCTTCGATGCGGGCATGACGGCCGTCGATGTTTCGATCATCGAATACATGCTGTCGGCCGGTTCACCCACGGCAAGACCGCCGATCGCATAACCGTCGAAGTCCATTCCGACGAGATGTTCCATACAGGCCATACGGAGATCCGGATACGTACTTCCCTGTCCGATGGCGAACTGGAACTGCCTGTGGCCGTAGAGGAAGGGATTTGCGCGATGATGGGTCATCGACCGTTCGGCCCAGCGCATCGTCAGTTCCATCGACGTCCTGGCCTCCGTATACGTCGCCGGGTGCGGAGTGCATTCGTCCAGTACCATGAAGATGTCACTGCCGATCGCCCGCTGTGCGTCGACGACGGATTCCGGCGTGAACAGGTGCTTCGATCCGTCCAGGTGGGAACGGAACTCGACGCCCTTCTCGCTCATCTTCCGGAGTTCGCGCAGGGAAAAGACCTGGAATCCGCCACTGTCCGTCAGGATGGGACGCTCCCAGTTGGCGAACCTGTGCAACCCGCCCATCGTCCGCAGCGTTTCCGTTCCCGGACGCAGGTAGAGGTGGTAGGTGTTGCCGAGAATGATCTTCGAGTCGAGTTCGACGAGCGAGCGATGATCGATGGCCTTCACGGCTCCCTGCGTACCCACGGGCATGAAGATCGGTGTGGGAATGCTCCCATGGTCGGTTTCGATCGTACCCGCGCGGGCCCGGCCATCGGCGTCGACATGATCGAGAGTAAAGAATGGACGTTCGTGCATCCTGCAAAGATACGGGCAATGAAGACCCCGTGAATTCGTCGACGGCCCCGTACTTTCGAAGCTCACATCGGCATTCGATATCAATACATCATCTGAACAGGAGAACGCTCATGGCAGTACTCGTCGGAAAACACGCACCCAACTTCACGGCCCAGGCAGTCGTCAACGGCGAGGAAATCGTCGATAACTTCTCGCTCGACCAGTACATCGGCAAGAAGTACGTCGTCCTGTTCTTCTATCCGAAGGACTTCACCTTCGTCTGCCCTACCGAGCTCCATGCATTCCAGGATCGACTGGCCGATTTCGAAAAGCGGAACGTGGCCGTCATCGCCTGCTCCACGGATACGGAGCAGTCGCACTGGGGCTGGCTCCAGGTCAGCAAGGACAAGGGTGGTATCCAGGGTGTGACGTACCCCATCGTCGCCGATACCAACAAGACCATCGCCCATAACTACGACGTTCTGGCCGGTCAGTACGAATACGACGACAACAACGAACTCTCGGCATCGGGTGAACTCATCGCCTATCGCGGACTGTTCCTCATCGATCTGAATGGCGTGGTCCAGCATCAGGTCGTCAACCACTTCCCCCTCGGCCGTAGTGTGGACGAGGCACTCCGCATGGTGGATGCCCTCCAGTTCTTCGAAGCCAAGGGTGAGGTTTGCCCCGCCAACTGGAAGGCCGGCGAAGCAGGTCTGAAGGACACGCACGATGGCGTGGCCGACTACCTTGCAAAGCACACCAAGGCCAATAATCTGCAACCAGTTGCCTGATTCATTGAATCTAACGAACCAGGCCCTTTCTCCGTCAGGAGGAAGGGCCTGTTCTATATTCCGGTGGTCGGGCCGTCCTATCGATGACACTGGAATCAGGGTGAGATACTCGACCTGACTCTTTTCGTATACTCACGGATACTCGTCATCACGTCATTGCCGGATTCCTTCATGTGCTGAACGACCCACAGGGCCGCAAGTACGTGTGTGAGCTGTTCGCCTTCGTCCGAACCATCGACGGGGATGGCGAGGGCTTTACCCTCGAGAAGATCGGCCTCGGCTTGCTGAAGTTGATGATTGTCAAAGCCTTCCACGAGTGACCGGATAGCGGCGATGTTCATTGCTGGAGCCTTTCCAGCATTGCGACGACACTTTCTTCCTTGGCCGTAGCCCCACCTTCGACAAGCTGCCCGTCCTTGAACGTCGCGAAGAACGGAAGATTATCCACACCGGCGATCCGACGTGCCTCAGGGTTCGTTTCGGCGTTGACGTCGAGGAAGGTGATGTCCTGGAAACGCTCGTCCTCGCTCAGACGGCGATACTTCGGCGAGAAAAGTTTGCAGGACCCGCACCAGTCCGCGAAGTATTTGATGATGACCTTGCTGTTGTCGTGCAATTCCTTGTCGAGTTCCTGATCCGTAACCACTTGCACTGCCATATCATTAACACCTTTCGTTAGAGTACATTCCCAAGCATGGAAGAAGAACCGGTATCGACGGATGACGGGGTCGATTCGCGTCCAGGTTCTAATTATCGGGGCCGTCGTTCGTCGTTGCCCGGTATGCGCAAATATCGTTCCCGCGGAGCGTATTTTGCATGTTCCAATAAACATAGCACCATGAACAGAGACAGAAACAGGGTCATCGTCGGAATGTCCGGAGGCGTCGACAGTTCGGTCGCGGCAGGACTGCTCGTCGAACGGGGAATGGACGTCATCGGGATCACCATCAAGACGTACCGGTACGAAGATGTCGGCGGCAACGTGGGCAACGACTCATCCTGCTGCTCGCTGGACGGCATCAACGATGCACGGCGTGTCTGTCTCAGACTCGACATCCCTCACTACACCGTCGACTTCAGCGAGGTCTTCCGCAGGAACGTCATCGACTACTTCATCGACGACTACATGGCGGGTAATACGCCCAATCCCTGCGTCCGCTGCAACCGCACCATCAAATGGGGCGAAATGCTCCGCAAGGCCGACGCCCTGGGTGCCGAATACATCGCCACGGGGCACTATGCCATCATCATGCACGACGAATCGACGGGCAGACGATGGATCCGCAGGAGTCCCGATCCGAAGAAGGATCAGTCCTATATGCTATGGAGCGTACGCCAGGAACATCTGGCGCGTACGATCTTCCCCCTCGCAGGCTTCACGAAGCCCGAATCGCGGGCCCACGGCGAGCGACTCGCACTCGGCATCGAAAGCAAGCCAGAATCCTACGAGATCTGCTTCATTCCTGACAACGACTACCGACGCTTCCTGCGCGACAACGTCAAGGACATGCAGGAAACGGTAGGACAGGGCGACATCGTCCTAGACGGAAAGGTCATCGGCAAGCATGAGGGGTATCCATTCTATACCATCGGCCAGAGGAAGGGACTGGGCGTCGCCCATTCCGAACCTCTCTACGTGCTGAACGTCCTGCCCGACACCAACGTCGTCGAAGTCGGCCTCGAAGACGAGCTCGATCACATCGCCCTTACGGCCGGCGACGTCAACCTTCTGAAGTATTCCGATCTGCGCGACCCACGCGAGCTGGTGGTGAAGATCCGCTACAAGGACGAAGGAGCCCCCGCCGTCTGTCATACGGACGACGAGGGCGTGCTTCATGTTCGTTTTTCGGAACCGCGCAAGGCCATCACCCCCGGTCAAAGCGTCGTGCTGTATGAAGGCGACGACGTCGTGGGCGGTGGAATCATCCGCGACCGGATGCGGTGATCAATATTTGACGAAGGTCGTCATCCAGACTCCCCTGCCACAGCGGATCCGCACGTAGTACGTTCCCGGCGATAGCGCCGAGACGTCCATCCGCTCGGCCGCCACCGTCGTCATCGACGAGGCTACGGTTCTGCCCGCGACATCGACGATATCGATATTCCGCACGACATCGCCGCTGCCCGGCAATGCGAGCGTCAAGGCATCGTGTACCGGATTGGGATAGATGGAGACGGCACCACCTGCGGAACCTGCCCCTTCGGCGACACCCGTGGTAGAATAGGCATAGGGTTCGGAAAACGTCGTGCATCCATCCGTGTTTTCCACACGAACCGTATAGGAACCGTTCTTCGTAGGTATGTATTCGCGTTGCGTCGCTCCTTCGATGATCTCGCCATCGACGAACCACTGATACTTCGCTACGCCGATGGACGAGGACCGCAGGGTATCCCTGTTCTTCGCGCTGACGATAGGACGTACGGGAACGCGTCGGATCGTGACGGTAATCGTCTGGGACAGGGCGCGGCAGCCTTGCCCATCCTCCACACTGACGAGATAGTCACCCGACTGGGCGACGGTCGCAAGGCGGATCGTCCGCGTCGTGTCGCCATTCGACCAGCGGTAGGACTTGTACCCTTCGTTCGCCTGGAGGATGACGGTATCGCCGGCACAGGCCGTCGTCGCCGTCAGCGCCTGAACCGAGGGGGTCGATGCGGCACATTGCGTCACATCCACTTCCCAGATGCCGCGGCCGTAGGTGGCGACGCGCATCTTGCTCATCGACGGAATCAGTTCCATGTCGGTCACGATCGTCGTGGGGCCACCGGTACCATAGGGAACCCATGAATTCGATCCCTCTTCGCGGTAGAAGACGCCGAGATCCGTGCCCGCGAAGACGCGGTCGGGATTGCCGGGCTGATAGATGACGGCGTTCGCCGGTACGTTGGGTAGCCCGTTACCGGTGATGTTGGAGACGGTACCGTTCCTGATTTCCAGTACCTTGCTGCTTCCCACGAAGCCACCCTGCGAGATGATGACGTGCGCGGGATCGTCCGGATCGACTTCGATATCCGTGATGTATCCACCGATCCCCGACTGCGACTTCCACGTGGAACCGCCATCGGTCGAGTAGTAGAGCCTCGAGCTGAAGGCCGCATAGATATAACGGCTGTCGCTGGGAGCGACGGCCAGTGTGCGCAGCGTCTGGTTGACGTTGAACAGCGAGATCTTCGTCCAGTTCTGACCGCGATCGGTACTGCGCCATACGTTCTTGTATCCGGCATAGATCGTCGTGGGGGTGTTCGGATCGACGACGAAGGGGGCGACCCAGGCTCCCGTATCCTGGCGGCTGTCCTGACGCGAGATGATCGCCCAGTTGCCGCCGCCGTTCGTCGATCTGTAGAAGGTACCGTAGTAGATGCTGGCGTACATCGTCTGGGGATTCTTTGGATCGATGGCACATTCCATGCCGTCGCCGCCGATGACATGACGGCCGGCTGTACCGTTGAAGACGGTGGTCGCATTGTCCTGCGCACCGGCGAGCATGACGTTGGGGCTGACATCCGATGTCGCGAGCGAATAGTATTGCTGGATCCTCAGGCCGGCGCTCATGTCGCGCCACGTGGCGCCCTTGTCCGTCGTCCTGGCGATCCCCCCGTCGTGACAACTGTAGAGCCACGGCTGCGTGGGATGGTAGGCGAGGAAGTGGTGGTCTGCGTGGACCCACGGCGCACCGTAGCCGTTCTGCTCCGTGGAAAGGGTCCACGAGAACCCGCCATCCTCGGACTTCCAGATGTTGATACCACCGACGTAGATGACGTCCGCATCGGTCGGCGACATTTCCATCGCGAGATCGTAGAAGCCCTGTCCCCCACGGTTCCAGTCCTGGCCGTTCGGATCCCATCCGAGCAAGTGCTTGTTGACGGGCAGTTTCTCGAACGACATGCCGTAGTCGAGCGACTTGTAGACACCTTCGAGACCCTGCGTATAGGCATCGGACACGAGGGCCATGACGGTTTCAGCCGAAGCTTTCGAAACGGCAAGACGGATACGGTTGCCGCGCGCGACGGAATGCACCGCCGTCCACGTCTGCCCTGCATCGGCCGAGCGATAGATCTGTGCTCCACCCGCGAAGGAGAACGTCGTGGCATAGACGACGTCCGGATCGGCCGGATTGCCGAGGATGTCCTTGAAGTACATCGTGGACGATACGAGCTTCCATGTGGCGCCGCCGTCCGTCGTTCGCTGAAGACCGAGGTTGGTGGCCGCAACGACGACGTCGGGATTGCGGGGATCGACCCACAGACGCGCCACGAGATAGTTCGACGAAAGCTCGAAGGCCATCGCCGTCTGACTCCACGTTCTGCCGCCGTCGATCGACTTCAGGATGCCGTAGGAGAATCCGGGATAGCCCGACATGTCGCCACTCGAAGCCGCATCGGCATCGCCCGTGGCGAGATACATGACGTTGCCGTTCGACGGGGCGATGGCGATATCGCTCAGACCGAAGATCGGCCAGCCGTCGATCTTCACTTCGGACCAGGTCGTGCCTGCCGTCGTCGTCTTCCACAGACCGCCATGCGCCGTTCCCAGCCACATGGTATTCGGTTCCGTGCGCGAGAAGGCGATGCAGTTCGTACGGCCGATACCGAACCATGAGTTCTGGTTGATGTTGGCCGGGCCTTCGGGACCGAGCTCCTTCCAGACCTGGCCGGCCTGGATGCGATCCGTACCCTTGATCCTGTCCACCCGTGCGAGCTCCTGCCTGTACATGCCCGGAGACGGGAACGAGCCGTCTTCCATGAGACGCGATTCCCAGAACCATTCCCACCGACGGAACTGCTTGCTCATACGCCGCGTTCCATCCGGCATAGGGCGTTCGCACACCGTCCTCAGTTGTTCCCTTGCGACGTCGAACCGTCCGTCCCCGGCGGTTCCCGTCATCATCGCGGCCATCGATACGACGCATAGCCAGGCCGCCTTCTTCAAGCTCTTCATGAATGTCCCGATAATTACGAACTGCAATGTCAATGTCCCGGTGTCCCTACCGGCATGACATGGTTTCACGGATTTTGTTTCTGACCTGTCTTCGTACGCCGCCGTACCGCACTCTTCAGATAGCGCCACGACACACGCAACTGGCTTTCTCCCATCGTGATACGGTCCAGTTGTTCCTTCGTGAGGACACGGAATTCCGTACGGCGTGCGGAGAGACCGCTCGTCATCATTCCGCTGATCCCTTCCAGCAGGACCAGGGGGTGGAACCGATGGAAAAGACCGAGCATGATCTGCACCACGGCGATGACGCTGCTTCTCCCTGCGGCTCGCCAGAACGGGAAGTACTTGAACTGGAAGCGTACGACCTGTCTGGACATCAGAAGCCAGCGGACGGACATGTAGCGACGGTCGAATGCACCGAGATGGTGGGCACGGATCGAGGGTACGTACCGGATCGTATTGCCCAGGGCTAGGATACGCGCCGCCAGGTCCGCCTCTTCGTTGTAGAAGCGATCGTGGAATCCCCCGGCCTCGATGAAGACGTTCCGGCGGAACATCACGGCGCAGCCATGGAAGAAATGCACGGGCAGGCCCTCGTCAGGCACCGTATCGTAGTCGAAGGGATACCAGTTCTCCACGTAGCCCCCCTGGAGCTGCACCACTTCACCGGCAAGGACATCGACGTCGGGATGACGGGCGAAGAAGGCGAGGGCACGCTCGAACGTATCCGGTGTCGCCGGATAGGCATCGTCGTCCGTACGCCAGAAGAACTCGCCCGATGCGAGACTGGCGGCAAGGTTGAGGGCCAGAGGTCCGATGTTGTCCGGCATCCAGCGATAGACGACGTCCGGGAACCGTTCGGCCATCATGGCCGGAGTACCGTCCGTGGATCCGTTATCGACGACGACGAGTTCGATATCGCCGTGCGTCTGTTCGGCATAGCGGAGGAGACAATCACGCAGCACGTCGCGTCGATTGCACGTCGCGATCAACACGCTTATCCGCGGCATGTGAGGTCCCTGTCCAGATGCATCCCGCAAAAATCGGCATATTTGCGCCGCCAACAGCATCAATTCACTCTACCTGCGTCCCATGTACGGCGAATTCCAACAACACCTGCAATCGGAACTGTCCTCCATCAAGGAGAGCGGTCTGTTCAAGAACGAACGCATCATCACGTCGCCCCAGGGTCCGGAGATCATGGTCGAGGGCCGGTCGACGCCCGTACTGAATTTCTGCGCCAACAACTATCTGGGCCTCTCCTCCCATCCGGCCGTCATCCAGGCAGCCAAGGACGCACTGGACACGCACGGCTTCGGCATGTCGAGCGTCCGCTTCATCTGCGGCACGCAGGACATCCACAAGATCCTGGAGGAAAAGATCGCCGCCTTCTGCCAGACCGACGACACGATCCTCTATGCCGCGTGCTTCGATGCCAACGGCGGTGTGTTCGAGCCCCTGCTGTCGGAACTCGATGCCATCGTGTCCGACTCCCTGAACCATGCCTCCATCATCGACGGCGTACGGCTGTGCAAGGCGAAGCGCTATCGCTACGAATCCTGCGACATGGCCGACCTGGAAGCGCAACTGCGCCAGGCGAAGGCCGACGGTGCGCGGACGATCCTCATCGCGACCGATGCCGTCTTCTCCATGGATGGAACGATCGCCCCTCTCGACAAGATCTGCGACCTGGCCGATGCTTTCGACGCCCTCGTCATGGTGGACGAATGTCATTCCATGGGCTTCATGGGTGCGCATGGCCGTGGCGTCGTGGAACACTGCGGTGTGACGGGACGCGTCGACATCATCACCGGAACGCTCGGCAAGGCACTGGGCGGCGGTATCGGCGGGTTCACGACCGGTCGCCAGGAAATCATCGACATGCTGCGTCAACGGTCGCGCCCGTATCTCTTCAGCAATTCCCTTCCCCCGGCCATCGTCGGAGCGGGCATCGCCGTGATGGATCTTCTCAGCGCGACGACCGAACTGCGGGACACGCTGGAACGCAATACGAAGTACTTCCGTGAAGGCATGTCCGCACTGGGCTACGACATCGTCCCCGGTACGCACCCCATCACGCCCATCATGCTCTACGACGCCCCGCTCGCACAGCAACTCGCCGAGAAGCTTCTCGACGAAGGCATCTACGTCATCGGCTTCTTCTATCCGGTCGTCCCGAAGGGCAAGGCCCGTATCCGCGTCCAGGTCTCGGCCGCACATACACGTGAACACCTCGACCGCGCCATCGCCGCCTTCGGCAAGGCCGGCCGTGAACTCGGAGTCCTGAAATGATCATCGGTATCTGCGGCGCCGGCACGATGGGACGTGGCATCGCCATTTCCTCACTCCAGGCCGGACACCACGTCGTCCTGTTCGACATCGCCGAAGCCGCCTGTGCCAAGGCCGCGACGTACGTCCTGGACCAGCTCGCCAAAGCCGTCGAGAAGGGCAAGATGACGAGCGATCGACTGTCGGCTGCAACGGCGGCATTCGGCACCGCAACGGATCTGTCGGCACTGTCGGCATGCGATCTCGTCATCGAAGCCATCGCCGAGAATCTCGACATCAAGCACGCGTTGTTCAGGACGCTCGAATCGCTGTGCCGTCCGGATGCCATCCTCGCGAGCAATACGTCGTCGATCTCCATCACGTCGCTCGCCCGTTGCCTCGAACGTCCCGAGCGTTTCGTCGGCCTGCACTTCTTCAATCCGGCTCACATCATGAAGCTGGTGGAAGTGATCAAGGGTACGCTGACGAGCGACGAAACGGTACGCATGGCCGTCGATGTGGCCAAGGGTATGGGCAAGACGACGGTCATCGCCAACGACGTCCCTGGCTTCATCGTCAACAGGGTCGCACGCAACTTCTACAACGAGGCCCAGCGTGTCGCCATGGAACGGTGTGCGTCCCCGGAGCAGATCGACAGACTGCTGAAGGGACTGGGGTTCAGGATGGGACCGTTCGAGCTCATGGACCTCATCGGCGTCGACGTCAATCTCGACGTCACGAAGTCGATGTATGCCCAGTACTTCAACGAACCGCGCTTCAATCCTTCCCTTCTCCAGCAGCAGACGGTGGATGCAGGACTGCATGGACGCAAGACGGGGCGCGGCTTTTACGACTACGGAGAATAGTGGCGGTCTACCTCATCGCGACGCGGCTGGCACGCTCGCTGCGTGGAAACGGCTTCGCGCGGTTCACGACCATCGTTTCGGTCCTGAGCGTCGCCTTGGGCTGTATCGCCCTCATCGTCGCCATGAGCGTCCTGCGCGGCTATGAGGAAACCATCGAACGAACGGCACTGCGCTTCGCCGCCCCGATCGAAATACGATCGCTGACGGCTCCCCTCATCTCCGATGCCGCGGAAGCGGCCCAGGCCATTCGTGGTATGGAAGGCGTGACCGGAACGGAGCTGCTGATCACGAAGGAAGCGCTCGGCCGTACGCGTGCCGGCGTCGACGGAGTCGTCCTGGTAGGCATGTCGTCCGCTCGTGCACGAAACGAGATCGCTCCCCTGCTGGTCGAGGGCTCGATGACCGGCAGGCACGACGACTGCATCATCGGCGCCGACCTCGCCAGAAAACTCGCCCTGCACGTAGGCGACACGATCACGATCTATACCGCGGACGCAGGCACGGCAACGGCGCCCACGATCCTGCGCGGACGCATCGGCGGCATCATCCGCTCCGGGATGCAGCAGCAGGACGAGTCCATCGTCCTCCTCCCGACGAACGTCCTCAGGGAACGCCTTCGCATGGAAGCGGGTGTGGCATCGTCCATCGCCGTAGATGTATCGGACATCGCGCGAGTGAAGGAGCTATCACGGGCCATCGCCGACAGGCTCGGGCCCCGGGCCTTCGTACAGACCTATCGTGAACGCTTCGGTGCCATGTATTCATGGATCGACCTCCAGCGCGAACCCATTCCCATCGTGCTCGGCCTCATCAGCATCGTCGCCGTCTTCACGGTGGTATCGTCGCTGGTGATCGCCGTCGTCGAGAAGACGGGCACGATCGCCGTGCTGCGGTGTCTCGGGCTGGCGGGACGCAAGGTCGCATGGGTCGTTCTTCTGCACGGACTCCGCATCGGTATCGCTGGATGCGTGCTGGGCTGCCTGCTGGCCTTCGCCTTCTGCTGGGTACAGGCCACGTGGTCCGTCATCCGTCTGGACGGCGCCATCTACTACGTGAACGCCCTGCCCGTATCGCTCAGCCCGTTTCCGTACATCGTCGTCGTCGTCGTGTCGCTCCTGCTCTGCGTACTGGCTTCGCTGATTCCGATGTGGCTGGCCGGACGCATCAGTCCCGTTCGTGCTCTGCGTTTTGCGCAGCGTTGAAGATCTGCTGATCCACGCTCAGACGTCCGGGACCGGCAAGGAAGACGATCGCCGCCATGACGAGATAGCAGAGCGCCAGTTCCTTCTTTCCGAACGGATCGGCGCCATGGAAGACGAAGCCGATGACGGCGAACATTCCCGCCGCGATAGCGGCGACGGGCCTGGTGAACAAGCCGACGACGAGCAGGATGCCGCCTGCGAATTCGACGTAGCTGGCCATGAAGGCCTGCAGCCAGGGCATGGGCCAACCGCGCTCGGTGAGACTGGCCGTGATCTTCACCATGCCGTCGAAGACCTTGCCGCTGCCGTGAAAGATCATCATCGCTCCGAGCCATATGCGCAGGACGGTCATACCCGTCGATACGGCCCACGGCTGGAGGAAGAGACTGCGATACTTCATGAGCGTCGGATTCATCCTAGTTCCCGTTCTTCGTTGGCAGTCCGGTGAAGTTCTTCCTGAAGGTCTCCCAGTCGGTCGTCGACGGCTCGCCGAAGAAGGCAAGGATCGGCGACATGGTCTTGGCGTCCAGATATCCAGGCACGGCCTGGATCATCGAAAAGTCCTCGTTGAGGAAGACGGTCGTAGGGTAGCTCATCTTCTCGCTCAACAGGGACAATGCGAGTGCGTGGGCCTTGCGCTCCTTGACGTAGACGAAGGCCTTGTCGTTGAAGACGACCGTGTCCTTACGCTCCGCGTCGAGCTTTACAGGCCAATACGTGGCGTTGATGTAGGCGGCCACCGACGGATCCTCGTAGGTGGCCTTGTCCATCTTCTTGCACCATCCGCACCAGTCCGTGTAGACGTCGATGAGGATCTTCCGCGGCTCCGCCTTCGAACGCTGGACGGCCTCTTCGAAGCTGATCCAGTGCACGCCGTCTTCCGATGCCACGACACGGACGTTCATGGCGAAGACGACGCCGAGAAGGACGATGCAGGCCAGCGCAACGGACCTCATGCTGCGTCACCGGCCATGATGGTCGAGAGCGTCGTGTCGTAGACGACGAAGAGGTCCGACACGGGTACGTCGACGAGATCGGTGATCCTGAACGTCGTGCCTCCCGTCGTTCCCAAGACCGTACACGGCACACCTGCCGCGGCACAACGTGCTTCGAGGTCGGTGACCTTGCCATCGGCGACGGACACCAGTACACGGCTCTGCGCCTCGCCGAACAGGTGCGATGCGTAGTGGTCGAACGGAATCGACGCCTCGATGCCGATTTCCGAGCCGAACGTCATCTCGGCCAACGCTACCATCAGTCCGCCTTCGGCACAGTCATGGGCAGCCGTGACGATACCCGACCGGATGGCCGAGAGGATCACGCCCTGCAGCGCCGCTTCTTCCTTCATGTCGATATAGGGTGCGTCACCGATGACGCGTCCCTTCATGGTCTTGATATATTCCGATCCGCCGAGTTCCTCGCGCTGCCAGCCCACGAGGCAGACGGCCTGACCTTCGGCGACGAAGGACGAACCGACGACGGTATCGACGTCATCGATGAGTCCGAGCATTCCGATGGTAGGCGTGGGATAAACGGCATGCTGCTGCGACTGGTTGTGGAAGCTCACGTTGCCACCCGTCACCGGCGTGTTCAGTGCCCTGCAGGCATCTCCCATACCGCGGATCGCTTCGGCGAACTGCCAGTATACTTCCGGATCGTACGGATTGCCGAAGTTCAGACAGTTCGTGATGGCTACGGGCTCGGCACCGACGCAGACGCAGTTGCGCGCGGCTTCCGCGACGGCGATCATGCCGCCGCGGTGCGGATTGAGATACGTGTAGCGGCTGTTGCAGTCCGTCGTGACGGCCACTGCCTTGCCGGGAATTTCCCTGATGCGCAGGACGGCGGCATCGCCGCCAGCGCGCAGGACCGTATTGGCTCCTACCTGCGAATCGTACTGTTCGTAGACCCATCGCTTGCTGGCGATCGTGGGAGACGCGAGCAGCTTCTTCAGGGCGTCCGTGCATTCCTGCTCACGCATCAGACCACCGCGATCGACGGGCTTCCGCGTCAGTTGCAGGTATTCGGGCTCGCGCTGTTCCCGTACGTAGACGGGGGCGTCACCACCAAGAACCAGCGACTGCGCCGGCAGATGGGCGACCGTCCGACCGCTCCTCGATACCGTGATGCGTTCGTCGTCGGTGATCTCACCGATCTTCACGAACGGAACGTCCCACTTCTCGCATACGGCGATGGCCTTGTCCTCCATACCCTTCTTGACCACGACGAGCATGCGCTCCTGCGATTCCGAGAGCATGATCTCGTAGGCCGACATTCCCTGTTCGCGCAGCGGCACCTTGTCGAGGTCGATGCGCATACCGACGTTGCCCTTGGCACTCATTTCGGACGTCGAACAGGAGATACCCGCCGCACCCATGTCCTGCATACCGACGACGACGCCGGCATCGATCAGTTCGAGCGATGCTTCGAGCAGAAGCTTCTCGGCGAACGGATCGCCCACCTGGACCGTCGGACGCATGTTCTCCGTCTGCTCGTCGAACTCGCGCGATGCAAGGAGCGAAGCGCCGTGGATACCGTCGCGCCCCGTGCTGCTTCCCATGATGAAGACGGGATTGCCGACGCCGGATGCCATTGCCGATGCCATATGGCCAGAACGTACGACGCCGACCGCCATGGCATTGACGAGAGGATTGTCCGTATAGCAGCGGTCGAAGTACACCTCGCCCGCCACGGTCGGTACGCCGAAGCAGTTGCCGTAATGTCCGATACCGTGAACGACGCCCTTGACGAGATAGCGCGTACGCTCCGTATCGGGTTCGCCGAATCGCAGGGAGTTCAGGGCGGCGATGGGACGTGCTCCCATCGTGAAGATGTCGCGAAGGATGCCTCCCACGCCGGTAGCCGCGCCCTGGAAGGGTTCCACGGCCGACGGATGGTTATGGCTTTCGATCTTGAAGGCCACGCCGTAGCCCGCGCCGATGTCGATCACGCCGGCATTCTCCTCGCCTGCCTCGACGAGCATACGGGCTCCCTTCCGGGGAAGGGTCTTGAGCTGCAGGATCGAATTCTTGTAGGAACAGTGTTCGCTCCACATCACGCTGTAGACGCCCAGCTCCGTATAGGTGGGAGTGCGTCCGAGCGTTTCGCAGATGCGAGTGAATTCATCGGGCGTGAGACCAAGCTCCTTCGCCGTTTCGACGGTGACGTCGATTTCCGAATACAGGTTCATGAACGGTCCTTACTGCGAAATATCGGGTTGTCGGGGCGCACGGCGTGCTTCGTCGGCGGCGAAGCCGGCACCGGCCAGTGCGGAGATCGTGCGTGTCCACCATGCCGGCAAGGGCAGTGGCCAATGGTTCTGGACGAAGAATGTCGAATAGTCACCGCTCCGGAAAGGCTCCGAGTCGATGACGAGACGGCAGAACGGCAGCGTCGTCTTGAAACCGGCCAGATGATAACCGTCCAGTGCCACGAGCGTACGCTCGATGCACGCATGACGGTCTTCGGCCCATACGATGAGCTTGGCGACCATGGGATCGTAATGCACGGTGACCTCGTAGCCTTCGTAGAGGGCACTGTCGTTCCGTACGCCTTCCCCCTCCGGAAGCTGCATGAAGCTCACCGTGCCGGTATCCGGCAGGAAGTCGTTGAAGACGTCCTCCGCGCAGACGCGGCATTCGATGGCATGACCCTTCGGTTCGATGTCGACCTGCTTCATCGTCAGCGCCTTGCCCGCTGCGATGAGCAACTGCTGTTCGACGAAGTCGACGCCGGTCACCATTTCGGTGACGGGATGTTCGACCTGCAGGCGCGTATTCACTTCCATGAAGTAGAATTCACCGCGTGCATCCAGCAGGAATTCCAGCGTTCCGGCATTGGTATAGCTGGCTGCCTGGACGAGACGTGCCGCGGCTTCGCCCATCGCCTTGCGGATGGCAGGAGTGACGGCCGACGACGGCGATTCCTCGACGACCTTCTGATGGCGGCGCTGGATGGAGCATTCGCGTTCCGGGAAATACAGCACCGTACCGTGATGGTCCGCCAGTACCTGGATTTCGATGTGACGCGGATTGACGATGTAGCGTTCGATGAAGACACGGCCGTCGTTGAACGATGCCAGGGCTTCGTTCCGGGCCATGCTGAAGGCGGACTCGATCTCGGCATCGGATTCGACGATGCGCATCCCCTTCCCTCCACCACCCGCCGCGGCCTTGATGATGACGGGATAGCCGATACGATCCACCACGCGACGTGCCTCGGCGAAGTCGACGACGGCACCGTCGGAACCGGGCGAAATCGGGACTTCGGCCCTGAGGGCGATCTCACGCGCCGCCGTCTTGTCCCCGAGCATGGCGATGGCTTCCGGCGTAGGACCGATGAAAACCATACCCGCGTCCGCCACGGCACGGGCGAACTCGGCGTTCTCGCTCAGGAAGCCGTAGCCCGGATGGACTGCGTCGGCACCGCAGGCCCTGGCGGCCTGGAGAACCTTGTCCATGACCAGATACGATTCCCGGGGCGTATAGCCGCCGATGGCGATAGCCTCGTCGGCCTCGCTCACATGCAGCGAGCGCGCGTCGGCATCGGAGTGGATGGCGACGGTGGCTATTCCAAGCCGTTTGCAGGTTTTGATCACGCGGAGCGCTATTTCACCGCGATTCGCAATCAGCACTTTGGAAAACGGCATGGACGGTCGGAATGGGATGAACGGAGACGATGGAACCGCAATTTACGGCTTCCGGAGCTATTGGAACTCGACGATGGTCACGCCGTCACCACCTTCGTTGAGGTTTCCGAGACGATAGGACTTGATCTGCGGATGTTCGTGAAGATATTCCTGGACGACCTTGCGCAGGGCACCGGTACCCTTGCCGTGAATGATCGTGGCCGAGGAGATGTTGCCCATGATGGCATCGCTGATGAACTGTTCCAGAACCTTCAGCCCTTCGTCGGCCCTCATGCCGCGCATGTCGCAGCTCGTCCGGCTGTCGAACTTCATGAACACACCGGAGTCGCGCTGTACGACGGCCTTCTGATTCGTCGGGCGCAGCTGCGCGAGCGGGAACCTGAATTTGATGCCGTTGACTTCGACCAGTGCCGTCGACGCCTTCGCATCGATCTCGATCACGGTTCCGGCGGAGCTCGTGCCGTCCACCATGACGGCGGAACCGATCTTGACGTCGCCCTGGGCATGTGCCTGCGTTTCGGCCGGCTCCTCGCGCGGCCGGACGATCTCCTCGCGCTGACGTTCGAAGTCCTTCTTCGTCTCGCTGACCGACCGCTGCTGTTCGCGTACTTCACGGATGGTGTTCTCCACCAGCGACTGCGCCTTGCGCAGGATGTCGCGCGCTTCCTCACGGGCTTCGTCGACGAGTTCGGACCGCTTCTTCTTGACCTGCTGGAGTCGTTCGTCCAGATCGCGGCGAAGCCGCTCCGCCTTCATCGCCTCCTCGGCAGCCTTCATCTTCTGTTCCTCGGCCTCGGCCCTGAAGCGCTGCATCGCGGCGATGCTCTGCTCCAGTTCGTCGTGACGATCTCCGAGATAGCCACGCGCCCGCGTGAGCACGACGTCCGGCAGCCCGACGTTCTGGGCGAGCACGAAGGCATAGCTGTTCCCCGGTACGTTGCTCAGGAAGTGGAATGTGGGCTGCAACTGCTTCTCGTCGAAGGCCAGGGACGCATTACGGATGGCCGGACGCGTCAAGGCATACTGCTTGAGCGACGACTGGTGGGTGGTGACGACGAAGCATGCTTGCCGTTCGACGAGACTGTCCAGAACACCGGCTGCCAGCGCCCCGCCTTCGGCAGGATCGGTACCGGCGCATATCTCGTCGATGAGGATGAGGGCATCCGGTCCGGTGAAGGAGAGGATGTCCCGTATTCGGATGATCTGCGAGGAGAACGTCGACAGGTTCGAATCGATGGACTGATGATCGCCGATGGCCGTGAAGATCCGCCGGATGTTTGTCCGGCACATGCCGAGCGGGAAGATGCCCGCCAGAGCCATGGCCACACTCAGGCCGATGGTCTTCATGGCGACGGTTTTGCCTCCGGCGTTCGGGCCGGATATGAGGTAGCCGCGCGTCGCCGTATCGAACGACACGGACAGTGGAATGACGGGCTGCTTGCCGAGAATGGCCTGCTGCCGGAGTACGGGATGATGGACCTGATGCAGTTCGATGACGTCGTCGTCGCCGATTTCGGGCCGGATACCGCCCATATCCAGTGCATAGCGGGCACGGGCCAGGATCACGTCGAGATCGGTAAGGACGTCGGCGGCGGCATCCAGTTCATGGGCAACGGCCCCGACTTCCGCCGTGAGCGTCATGAGGATACGTGCGATCTCGCGCAGCTCCTGGTTGTGGAGCAGGGAGAGATCGTTGTTCATCTCGAAGGTCTCGGCCGGCTCGAGGAAGACGGTGGATCCCGTCTGCGATACACCGTGGATGATGCCCGGCACGGCGCGCTTGTTCTCCACACGCAGCGGCAGTACGAAGCGTCCGTCACGTTGCGTGACGAACTCGTCCTGGAGGAGCTCCTCCTCGCCGAACTTCCTGAGGATCTTCTGCAACCGTGTGCGCAGGCGGGCCGACAGTTCCTGGATCTCCCGGCGGATGCTCAGGAGTTCGCGGCTGGCATTGTCCCGCACCGCCCCCGTCTCGTCGATCGCATCCGTGATGTGCTTCTCCAGCACGCGGTTGTCGATGAGGGTCTCGACGAACTCGTGCAATGCCGGCGAACGGTCCTGCCGTTCACCGAAGTAGCGTTTCAGGTTCCTCGACGTCTGCATGGCTTCGGCGACGTGGAGCAGATCCGGCGCCGTGAGGAAGTTACCTTCGATGCGGGCCTTCTGCATCAGCGGGCGGATATCCGTCAGCCGGTCGTAAGGTACCGTTTCGCCGGAGGCGATGGCATCGACCATTTCCTGGACGCGCCGGAGATCGGTACGGAGCGTCTCCGCATTCGTCGCCGGACGCAGGGAAAACGTGCGCATCGCGCCCATCTCCGTCGTGCAGTTCCGTGCCACGTGTGCCAGTACCTTGGGAAATTCGAGCTCGTCCAGGGCGACGTCGAGCAATGCCGAATCGGAAACGTTCACGACATTCATGACTGGCCGCCCGTTCCAAGAAGCTGCTTCGTGAGTTGCTGTATCAGGCCGCCGTCTGCCTTGCCCTTCATGGCCTTCACGGCAGCACCCATGACCTTGCCGAAGTCCGACGGACCCGACGCGCCCGTTTCGGCGATGATGGCACGGATGGCGTCGCTCACCTCGGCCTCCGTCATCTGGGCCGGCAGGAATTCCATGATGACGGCGAGTTCCTGACGTTCCTTGTCGGCTGCTTCGGCACGGCCCACCTGCTCGTACTGTTCGATGGCGTCCTTGCGCTTCTTCGCGGCCGAGTTGATGATCTTGAATTCGTCGTCAGGAGTCATGTCGCGGCCGATGCCGCTCTTCTCGAATTCCAGGATACCCGCGCGCAGGGAACGCAGCGTCTCCAGACGCACCTTGTCCCCGGCCTTCATGGCTTCCTTGATCTGATCGTTGATCGATGTCGACAGTGACATGGCGATGTTCTGTAGTAGTACATAAGTAGCGGCAAAAATAGACGTAAATTGCGCGTAATTCATTCCCAACGGTGATCAATGAATCCCATCAAGGCCGTCGTTTTCGATCTGGACAATACGCTGGTGGACTTCATGGCGATGAAGCGCCAGGCCGTGGACGCGGCGATCGGCGCCATGATGGATGCGGGACTGAACCTGACGTTCGATCAGATGAAGACGCACATCGATGCCATCTACAAGGAACAGGGCATCGAGTACCAGCAGGTCTTCGACCAGCTCCTGAAGGAACTGCTCGGCAAGGTCGACTATCGCATCCTGTCGGCAGGTATCATCGCCTACCGTCGTGCGCGCGAAGCGGCACTCAAGCCCTACCCTCACGTGACGGCGACGCTGATGCGGCTCAACAGGGCGCAGATCAAGCTCGCCATCGTGAGCGACGCACCTGCACGCGAAGCATGGCTACGCCTGTGCTTCATCAACTACCACCACTTCTTCAACGTCGTGGTGACGTTCGACGATACGGGTGAACGCAAGCCGAGTCCGAAGCCGTTCCGCACCGCGCTCGAACGCCTCGGCGTCGAACCGAACGAAGCCATCATGGTCGGAGACTGGGCCGAGCGCGACATGGTCGGCGCGCGGAACATCGGTATGAAGACGGCCTTCGCGGCCTATGGAGATTCGTTCGGTAACCAGAACACCACGGCCGCGGACTACATCCTCACCGACATCAAGATGCTGCTCGACATCGTAACAGGAGCCTGACACGTGATTCTGCCGGTCTATACATACAACCATCCTGTCCTGCGCCAGAAAACGACGTCGGTGACGGACATGTCCGACGAGATCCGTACGCTGATCGCGAACATGTTCGAGACGATGTACAATGCCAACGGCATCGGCCTCGCCGCAAATCAGGTCGGCAAGGATATCGCCATCACGGTCATCGACTTCACCGATGACGACGAAGACGACAACGAAGCCGGACCGATCGTCCTGATCAATCCCGTCATCGAAGCGTTCTCGGACGAGGAAGAAGAATTCGAGGAAGGCTGTCTGTCACTCCCCGACTTCCGGGACGTCGTCGTCCGCCCAGAAGCGATCCAGGTCCGTTACTTCGACGAGAACATGAAGGAAGTCGTCCGTGAAGTCGACGGCCTGCTGGCACGGGTCATCCAGCACGAAACGGATCATCTCAACGGCGTCTACTTCTTCGAACGGCTGTCCCCCATCCGCCGCACGCTGTCGCAGAGCAAGCTCAAGCGTATCGCCAAGGGCGAGTATTCCGCCGCCTACGAGACGTTCAAGAATTCCTGACGATCGTCGTGACACGACGGGGAATCGACGAGCCCATGCATCGTCCCGTTCGTCAAGTCACGTGAACGAAGGTACTCCATGTCCCAGCACATCGCCGACAGATATCGATGGACCTTCGACATCATGGACATCGCTCCATCCGATCGCGTCCTCGAGCTCGGATGCGGTAACGGCACCATGGCCTCGCTCATCTGCGAGCGGTTGACGACCGGCCATCTCGTCGGTATCGACCGGTCCGCCACGATGATCGCGAGGGCGGAAGCGAACAACAGGCCGCACATCGCGAGCGGCAGGGCATCCTTCCACATTGTGCCGATCGACGCATTCGATCCGCAGCGACGACGCTTCGACGTCATCGTCGCCATCAACGTCAATGTCTTCTGGATGGAACCGAGGGCCGAGCTCGCCGTCATAGGCAGGGCACTCACCCCCGAAGGTTCCCTCTTCCTCGTTACCCAACCTCCGTCCGCAGGCAAGCTCCACCGGATCGAGACCGATACGGTGCGGAATCTCGCCGTGGCCGACCTGGCGGTCAGGAAGATCGTCAGACTCGAGCCACCATACGTGCCGATGATCTGCATCGTGGCCGGACGCGGGGTCGTATAGCGGCAGAAAGAAGCGAAGACCTGCGGTACGGGGGGATCGTTATCGCATCCAGATGCCACTATCTCGCGGAAAGTCCTGAATTTTGCGGCCGACGTGCATCATCTCATCATCGACGACCTTCATGAAGAATTACATCAACGGTCAATGGGTTCCGTCATCAACCGGACGGACGTTCGACAACGTCAATCCTGCGGACTCGCGCGACGTGATCGGAGCATTTCCCCAATCCGGCGCTGCCGACGTCGCTGCGGCTGCACGGGCAGCGGCGACCGCCTTCAAGACGTGGAGCAGGATGCCTGCACCGAAGCGAGGCGATATCATCCGTCGTGCGGGTGACGTCTTCACGCGTCGTATGGACGAACTGTCCCGCATCATGACGCGGGAAATGGGCAAGACGCTGACGGAAACGCGCGGCGATATCCAGGAGGCCATCGACACGGCCTACTATTCGGCGACGGAAAGCCGCCGTCTGTTCGGCTACAACACGCCCAGTGAACTCGCCAACAAGATGAACCTCTCGTTCCGCAATCCCATCGGCGTATGCGGTATCATCACGGCATGGAACTTCCCCATCGCCGTACCGTCGTGGAAGATCCTTCCGGCCCTGATCTGCGGTAACACCGTCGTCTTCAAGCCATCGGAGGATTCCCCCCACAGCGGCAACATCTTCGCCGAGATCCTCGAAGAGGCAGGCCTGCCGCCGGGCGTGTTCAACGTCGTCCACGGCAGCGCCGAATGCGGTTCGGCCATCGTCGAACATCCCGACATCAAGCTCGTCGGCTTCACGGGTTCTACGGCGACCGGCAAGGCCATCGCCGAACGTTGCGGCGCCCTCAACAAGAAGTGCTCGCTCGAGATGGGCGGCAAGAACCCGCAGATCGTCATGCCAGATGCCGACATGGATCTCGCCCTTCATGGTGTGTTGTGGGGAGCGTTCGGAACGACCGGTCAACGTTGCACGGCGACGTCGCGCCTCATCCTGCACAAGGACATCCACGACGACTTCGTGGCCCGTCTGTGCTCCGCCGCGTCGGAACTCGTGCTCGGCAACGGCCTCACTGATGACAAGGCCCAGGTGGGTCCGGTGATCAACACGAAGCAGCTCGACAAGATTCTCTCCTACATCGAGATCGGGAAATCCGAAGCGACGCTCGCCCTCGGCGGCGAACGCGCGACGGAAGGCGACCTCGCCCACGGCAACTTCATGAAACCAACGGTCTTCACCAACGTAGACCGCACCGCACGCATCTTCAGGGAAGAGATCTTCGGCCCCGTGCTCAGCGTATCGCGCGCCGATTCCTTCGAACACGCCATCGATCTCGCCAACGACTGTGCCTACGGCCTTTCTTCCTCCATCTATACGCGCGACGTCAACGCGGCCTTCACGGCCATCCGCGACCTCGAAGCCGGTATCAGCTACGTCAACGCTCCCACGATCGGCGCCGAAGCCCACATGCCCTTCGGTGGCATCAAGGGTACGGGCAATGGCCATCGCGAAGGCGGATGGACGGTCTTCGACATCTTCACGGAGTGGAAGAGCGTCTACGTGGACTTCAGCGGCAAGCTCCAGCGTGCACAGATCGATACCTAATCAGGATTTCGAACCGGTGATTGGAGGGCAATCACCATCTATCATTTCAGGGGTTACCATGATTCGCACACTTGTGACCGCATGCCTGCTCGCCACTGGCGCGGGCCTGCTGCATGCACAGGACGAGGACGTGCTTCGTCCGAAGGGCCGACCGGAAGGATCGCGGCGGAATACCGTCTCGCGCTCCTCGATGGACGACAAGTTCAGACTCGGTCTCGAAGTCGGCGGCACGTTCGGATTCATGAATCAGTCCATGGACCGTACGGCGGCCCTGGCGGATTCACCGGAAGACGTCCTGGCCTCGGGCTCGGGACTGTCTCCGTTCGTCAACATCCTTGCCGACCTTCCGCTCACGAACAGTATGGGCATCCGCTTCCGCTTCGGCTGGGACCAACGTCGTCTGTCTCACGAGAAAGCCGGCATCATCGATGCCGTCGCCGAGGACGGCAGCACGGTCATCGATATGAATACGACGTCGTCGTACAAGATGGTCACGAACAACATCGACGCCGGAATCCTCTTCCGCATCGACGTCGCTCCGAAGATCTACATCGCCGCAGGCCCTGTGGCGCTCTTCACGATGGGCGACATCGAGCGTGAGGACACGTGGAGCTGGAACGGACCGGAAGGGACGTACATCTCGCGTGACTATGCGCTTCAACCCGGTCAGTATTCGAGCGTATCGCGTACGGTCACGAGGAACACCAACTTCCTGCCGAATGCCGATCTGTTCTCGCCGGATCCCAATGTCGTCAACGCCGCCGCCAAACCCTGGAATACCACGCAGGTCGGCTTCGAGCTCGGGGTTGGCTACGAGACGGAGATCGCGAAGGGCATCTTCCTCTCGCCGCATCTGCGCTTCCAGTACTACTTCACGAAGATGTCCGACAAGTTCACGGCCGAGGACGCCTCGCGAATTCCGACGCAACGATTTTCCACCATCACGTTCGGCGGAGGCAACATGGCTGCGGTGCAGCTTGGTGTCGGCCTGCTGTTCGACCTTTGAGAGGAGACAAAGCGATGAATACCATGATGCTTCGCCTCGCTCTCGTCTGCATCCTCGCCGTATCCGCTACGGCACAGCAGGTACAGATCACTCCGCTCGACAACAATACGTCCGAGGATGATTTCGCACCGGCCTATACCAATCATGGCCGCATGATCGTTCTCACGCACGACAACGGTGGCAGCCAGCAACTCTATTCGATGGAGCGTTCGTCCAACGGATGGGAAGGCACGTCGAAACTCCGCGGCACCATCAACGATGGTGAGCAGGTGGGCGTATCCACCATCACGCCGGATGGTCAGTTCACGATCTTCAGTGCCTTCAAACACGACGTACCCGGGTTGGGTCGTACTGACCTCTACAGCGCGAAGAAGGTGGACGGCTCGTGGGAGCAGATCACCAATCTCGGTCCGAACGTGAATTCGGCCTTCTACGATTCGCAGCCCACGCTCTCGGCCGACGGCCGTACGCTCTACTTCGTCAGCGACCGTACGGGTGGTCAGGGAGGCACGGACATCTACATGTCGACCTTCGATGGTACCACGTGGAGTGCTGCGCGTCCGGTCAAGGGAATCAACACGGCGAACGATGAAATGTCGCCCGTCATCGGCCCCGACGGAAAGACGATGTACTTCTCGTCGAACCGCAGCGGCGGCCAGGGTGGCTTCGACGTCTACGTCGGAACCGTGAGCGGCGACAACGTATCGTCGATCAAGGTCATGCAGAGCCCCATCAATACGGCGGCCGACGAGATGTTCTATACGGCGCTGCCGAATTCAAACCAGGCATTCTTCAGCCGCACGACGTCGAACGGCGACTACGACAACTTCATGGCCGTCCCCAACCCCTTCCCCTCCGAGCCGGTTACGCTGGTCGAAGGTATCGTCAGCGACGCCACCACGAAGGACCCGCTCGGTGCCGACATCACGATCACGGACCTTTCCACGGGTAAGGCCATTTCGTCGATGAGGTCGGACGATCGTACCGGACAGTACTTCGTGACGCTGACCCCGGGCAAGGTCTATTCGATCACGGCGCGCAAGAAGGGATATCTCTTCCACAGCGAACGATTCGAGGTGCCGCCGGGAAGCGGCGAGCAGACCATCCAGAAGGATATCGCACTCTCGCCTCTCGCAGGTGGTGGTGATCAGCTCCTCGTCTTCTTCGACTACGACAAGACGGAACTCAAGAGCGAGTCCATTCCCGAACTCGAGCGCGTCATCGAGCTGCTGCGCGATCACCCGGAGATCAAGGTCGTCTTCGAAGGTCATACCGACGATCAGGGCGCCGATGACTACAACGACAAGCTCTCCCAGCGCCGCGCCGAATCCGTTCGTGACTACGTCATCACGGGCGGTGTGGACAAGGGTCGCGTGGCGGCCAAGGGCTTCGGCAAGCGCAAGCCGCTCGTACCGGGCAGCACGGACGACGCACGCGCGAAGAACCGTCGCGTCGAGATGCGCGTCCAGTAAGCCCGAAGCATTGCGGAGAGATTCCACACGACGTACGACGATGCCGATACGGGAACGCCGATCCATCCGGATCGGCGTTCTTCGTTATCGGACGATGTCGAGTCCCATGAACCACGGCCTTCGCTATCTTGCATTCCGCCCTTCGGCGTCGACCGGATTCCACCAATGACTTCCCTCTTCCTCATCTCCATGCTGACGTTCGCAACCTGGCAGGATACGTCCTTCGTATCCGTTCGTGCCTACGCGCCCGATATCATTCACGATGTCCGCTATGCGACGGCCAATAACTTCACGAAGCGCGTCCTCTATCCGAACGATTCCCTGCGTCTGCGCAGGGACGTCGCACTGGCCCTGGCCGATGCGCAGCGACGCGTCGCCCGCGACGGATACCGCATCAAGATCTTCGATGCCTATCGTCCTGTCTCCGTACAGCGTGCGCTATGGGCCATCGTGCCCGACGAACGTTATGTGGCCGATCCGGCCAAGGGCTCACGTCATAACAGAGGCTGTGCCGTCGACGTCACACTCTGCGACGCCGCCGGGAACGAACTCGATTTCGGCACGCCCTACGACGACTTCACCGAACGGGCCCACGCGACCTGCAGCGACCTTCCCGACGACATCCTCGCACGACGTCGCTACCTGCAACGCGTGATGAGCGAAGCCGGATTCGACGTGCTGCCGACCGAATGGTGGCACTTCGACTTCAGGGGATGGGAGCAGTACGGTATTCCCGACGAATGATCGTTCGACGATCGTTCACGGAACGTCAGCGTTTCGCGACAGTGACCGTCTTGCCGACACCGCCCGACGTCATCCGTACGGCATAGACACCTGGAGGACACGCGTGCATGTCGATGGCTTCACGACCCGACGAAGCCGTCGTCGAGAACACCGTGCGTCCTGTCATGTCGATGATGTCGAGACGTGCACCCGGAACGGCAGACACCATCGCGACGTCGACGACGGGATTGGGCGAAACGGCAATCGTAGCGCTCGCGTCGCCATGCAGATGGACGGATGTGGCGAGGAGCGCCGCTTCCGATCGAATGGACAGACGCTCGATGGTATTCGTGAGGGACTGGTCTCCCTGCATACCGGAGATCGCATAGAACGTGGTACCGTACTGCGGATGTTCGGCACGCAGAAGCGAATGATATGCCCGCGCGATCCTGTGCTGCGGATTCACGACGACGCGTTCACCCGGAACGTCGATCAGCAGCGTCGACGACAAGGCCCTGAGGGCGCTGTCTACACCGCCCGATACCATCACCGTGGCTTCTCCCATCGCGATCATCGCATGCAACGTGCGACCGACACCCATAGTGACGATCTTCTTCGAGACTCCGTTCCTGATCGCGTAGACGCCGTCCGAGAAGACGGCTGGTAGTTCCTGTACGTTGCCACCACAGACGACCATGTCGTCCGGCGTCGTCGATACGGCCGACGTGATGGCCGGCATCGACAGGCGTTCGTCACCCGATACCCACATGTTCGTCGTGACGTCGAACGAATACAGGAAGCGCTGACGCGGACTGTTGGGACCGCCTTCGCGGCCACCTACGTATACGGGCATGCCGCCGACCATCGCCAGATTACCTTCCTTGAGCGGCTGGGGAAGATCGGCCACCTGTATCGTCGTATGGTCCACGATGTCGTAGATCTCCGTCGTCGGATACGTGACGCGGGACTCGCGCGCACCACCGACGATGAGCACTCTGCGGTCGTCGATCATGATGGCGGCATGGCGACGGCGTTCCGTCGTCATCGCACCTACGATGGTCCATCTGTCCGTGACGGGGTCGTATTCCTCGATGGTATTCGTGCACGGTCCACGTTCCGACTCACCGATGAGACCACCGAAGACGAGAATCTTACCGTCGGGTGTGACGACGGATGGGAACTCCGAACGCGGGAACAGCATCGTCGCGGCATCGATCGTCGTGTTCGCGACCGGATCGAAGATCTCGCACGATGCGATGGACATTCCGTCGAGGCCGGCGCCATCCACATATTTCGACGAGCCGGAAATACCGCCGATGATGAGGAAACGTCCGTCCGGCAATACTTCCGTCCGGTGCCAGTGCCGCCCCGTCTTCAATGCCCCCGTGATTATCCATTCCTGTGCGGTACCGGGCATGGCTATATATATGGCCAAGCCGATACACATCACGATACGACGTATGGATCCCATGATACCCTCTCGCGTGAAAAGAAATGACGATAGATACTGGAGGCGTGTAATATACGATTCCAGAGTAGTTACCGTCATGCGGAACAGGGCCCGATCACCCCCGTATCGGAACCGCGCGACGGGGGACATCGATCCGGTGGCAGGCCATACGAACATGATACGGCATCGTCGTCAAGACACCGGGCAGACCTATTTTTGCGCCGTGAAGCCATCATCCGCGGAATCTCCCGCCGCATCCCGATATGACCGGACAACGGACATGACCGAACGTCCCCTCGGACTGTTGATCGAATACGACGGTACGGACTATGCCGGCTGGCAGACGCAGCCCAATGCCGTGACGGTCCAGGAAACCATCGAACATGCCCTCGAACAGGCCTTCGGTACACGGTGCGCCTTGATCGGATCCGGCAGGACCGATGCGGGCGTCCATGCCCGCGGCCAGGTGGCCCATACCTTCGTCATCGGTGGGCATGCCATCCCGACGGAGAAGATCCGCCCTGCGCTCAATACCCGCCTGCCGAAGGACATCCGCATCAGGGACGTGACGGAGGTACCGGCCGACTTCCATGCCCGATACCAGCCGTTATGGCGTGAATACGTCTATACCGTCGCACTCGAGGAAAGCGTCTTCATGCGTCGGTTCGCCTGGTATCCCGAACTGCCGTACGACCGCAGGATGTTCACCGCCGCCGCCACCGCGTTCGAAGGTCGTCATGATTTCACGACCTTCTCGAAGCACAACCCCGATACCGTCTCGTATCTTTGCGACGTCTCACTCTGCCGTGTGGAACCACATGCCGATCGGCTCGTCGTACGACTTCGTGCCGACAGGTTCGTCTACGGAATGGTTCGCAGCATCGTCGGCGCCATGTTCGACGTGGCACGGGGAAAACGGACGATGGACGACGTCGCAGATGCCTTGCGGAACATGGACCGATCGCGGAGCTGCCCGCTGGCACCGCCCAGGGGACTCGTGCTGAACCGTCTGAAGTATGCCGACGGCCTGTTCGATCACCATATCAGCTACTAAACCATCGGAGAGATGATGCTATCGCTACGACAAACGATACGCCGCGGACGCAACGTCATCGGCACCATCGTTGCTGCAATCACCCTGACGTACTGCGGGGCCGTCAACGTCTTCCCCGTATCCGAGGACCAGAAACTTGGAGCCCAGTTCGATCAGGAGATCCGCGCCAGTCCGCAGGAATATCCCATCCTCAACAATCCCTCGGCACGCGACTACGTTCAGGGGCTCGTGAACCGTCTGATCCAGGCACCTGACATCAAGTATCGGGGCGCCTTCGCCTATCGTGCGGAGATCATCAACGACGACAAGACCATCAACGCCTTCTGTACGCCGGGTGGATATATCTACGTCTACACCGGGCTCATCAAGATGCTCGATAACGAAGCATCCCTCGCAGGCGTCATCGGCCACGAGATCGCGCATGCGGAACGACGCCATTCGACGAACCGGATGACGACGCAACTCGGTCTGCAGACGGTGATGAACATCGTCCTCGGAAAGAACACGAACCAGAACGTCGCGCTCGCCGCCAACATGTTCGCCGGCCTCGGTCTGCTCAAGAACAGCCGCGACGACGAGATGGAAGCCGATGACTATTCCTTCCGCTACATGCGCAGCACGCAGTGGTACCCCGGAGCCATCAACTACTTCTTCGACAAGGTCAAGGGACGTGGTGGCTCGGGACTGGAGCGACTGCTCTCCACGCACCCGCTGCCGCAGGATCGTATCGATGCCACGAACGAGCGCATCAGGAAGAACAACGTCCCTCCGCCGACGGAGGCCCAACTGAATACCCGCGGCTATACGGACTTCAAGCGCAAGCTGTAACGGCACGCATCGCGACACTTCCCGCAACCCCTTCATGGCAATCGTCGTGAAGGGGTTCGCCGTTCATGGACCGAATACGGGACGCGACATCGTCGTCTTCCTTCAGACGCCAGTGCACATATCTCCCCGAGCTGTCCGGCAAGGCACGCTCCTCTCCGGCGATTCTCCGGTGGAGAACGTCGACGGCTTCTTCTCCATTCATAGCGATGGTGAGCGTATCGCCCTTGCCCAATCTACCTGTCCCATACTTCGACCAGGAATCCGGCCGTATCGTCTTCGACGACCACTATCGATAACGCCGATATGAATCCGGCGACGACACCTGTAACGCTATGCCCGACCGCATGCATCCGCTGCGAGTTCCGCCAGGTGGGTACGTGTAAGGGGCTTCGAAATGAAGCGAAGCACGAAGGGATAATTCCCTGCGCGTGATATGTCGATAGGATCGATGGTCGAAGACAGGATGACGACCTTCGGAGCGGCCGCCAGTTCACTGCTCAACGGATCGAACGCTTCGAGGAATTCCCAGCCGTTCATCACCGGCATGTTCAGATCGAGGAAGATGAGATCCGGCATCGTCCGGCCCGTACACGTGATCTGTGACACCAGATCGAGAGCCTGCTTGCCGTCCGGTGCTGCCAGCACCGTCCCCGAAAAGTTGGTACGCTCCATCAGCAGCTTCAGCAGGAAGACCGTTGTGGAATCGTCATCGACGATAAGTACCGATTGATAATTCATCGCACTACTCCTGATGTTCTTTCAGTCGAATATGGAACGTCGTCCCCCTGCCGACGACACTCGTAACGGAAATCGATCCCCCCATCGCCTCTATCTGAGACTTGACGATATACAGACCCAGGCCGCGTCCTTCCGATCCACTGTGGAACCGTTGATACATCCCGAACAGTCGGTCACCGTGACGCTCCAGGTCTATACCCAGTCCATTGTCGGCAACATCTATGAACACATTGCCCTGCATACGGTTCGCGCTGATTGTGACGATCGGATTCCGGTCCGGATGCGCATACTGGATCGAATTCGTGATCAGATGCTGCAGGATACTGACCACATGACTCCGAACATAACGCAGTCCGGGTTGTAAATCAACATTACGGCTGACGACCATCACCTTCCTCTCCAGAATGAGGTTCTCGATGGCCGACGTGACGTCGGTCAGGGCAAGGTTGAAATCGAACACTTCGACGTTCATGTCGCGGGTGTTCTTGACCATGAGCATGCGCACCAGCTCCTGGATCGTCCTGTCGAGTCCGGTCGCCGACTCGGAGACGCGGGCGAGGATTTCGCTGTTCGTACGCGGATCCTTCCCTTCCACGTCGAAGAGATCGATGAGGCCGAGCAGGTTGGCCACCGGCCCCCTCATGTTGTGGGAAGCGATGAAGGAGAACTGCCGGAGATCGGTATTGGCCGTCATCAGTTCGTCGACGAGCGAGCGCAGCTCCGACTCGCTTCTGCGCCGGACGGTCGTGTCCCGCTGTATCGATATCAGGTGGGTGTTCTGGCCCTTGACGTCCATGATCGGGAAGATGACGAGGTTGACCCAGAACTCGCTCCCGTCTTTCCGGTAGTTGACGATTTCCGCATCGACGGCTTCGTGCCGCTCGATGGAGTGACGGATACGGTCGAGTTCCGCTCTGTCCGTCTTCGGTCCCTGCAACAGTCTCGGCGAACGCCCGACGACCTCGTTGCGATCGTATCCCGTGACTTCCGTAAAAGCCTTGTTGACATAGATGATCCTCGGACCCGGCTCGTCGACGGGCTCGGCCTCGGTGATCATGATGGCGTCCTTGGAATTCGTCACGACGGATTCCAGTAATCGTGAATGGCGTTCGATATCCCTGCTTTCCGTGATATCTATCGCCACGACGAGCCTCGCGTCCTTGCCGAACAGTCTGATGTCGTGCGAGATGATCTTGACGTCGATGATTCCCCTGTCCCTCGTACGATGACGCCATTCGCTGCTTCTGTGCCGGCCTCCCGTGCCGGCGTTGCGGACGTGGTACATCCGCACTTCGGCGACATCCTCAGGAAGATGGAGGTCGAAGATGGCGGAGGAGAGGAACCAGTCCAGCGAATATCCGTAGCCGTCGATTGCCGCGGCATTGACCATGAGGAAGTGGCCCGTATGTACGTCGTAGGCCCACATCGGAAGCGGATTGCTCTCGAACAGTGCACGGTAGCGTTGTTCGGAGTCCTCTACCAGCAGGCGTTGTCTGCCACGCTCGATGCTGTACTGTACGGACTTCTCGAGATGCGTTCCGTCGAACTCGCCCTTGTAGAGATAGTCCTGGGCTCCGAGCCGAACGGCTTCGAGAGCCAGGGCGTCATCCTGCTGTCCGCTCAGTACGACGCAGGGAATGGACGGGAAGGTCGCCGTCAGCGAAACCACGGCCGCAGTGCCATGGGCATCGGGCAGTGTGAGGTCGAGCAGGACGACGTCCCATGGCATGCTCCGCAACACGGTGAATGCATCGCCCAGGGTGCGTACGCTACGTACCATCGATTCGCGAAGACGACTCCTTCCGATCAGTTCCCGCGTGTAGAGGTCGTCACCGGGATTGTCTTCGACGATCAGTATGTGTAACTGGTCGGCCATGATTTCCTATCTGTTCTCACCGATTGTAATCGCTCTCGTCACCCCGTCCTCCGTCACTGTTTCGCGATCGTGAAGAAGAACGTACTGCCGACTCCCGGTCGCGAATCGACCCATATGCGACCTCCGTGTCGTTCGACGATCTTCTTGCAGATGGCCAGGCCTATACCCGTTCCCGAATAGTCGTCCCTGCTGTGCAGACGCTGGAAGATCACGAAGATCCGCTCGAAGAATCGCGGTTCGATGCCGATGCCGTTGTCGGCGATGGAAAACTCCCATGCCGTCGGCGTCTCCATCGCTTCGATCGTCACCATGAGCGGGTCGGGACCATGATACTTGAGCGCATTCCCGAGGAGGTTCTGCCATACCTGCCGTATCTGCATAGGATATCCCTGGATGACGGGCATCGCGCCGATGGAAACGGTGGCCTGCAGCTCGCCGATGGTGAGACCGTAGAGTGTCCGGAGATCGGCGAGGAGTTCGCCGACGTCGACATCCGACAGAGGCTCGGTATGCGTACCGATCCGCGAGAACTCGAGCAGGTCCTTGATCAGTTGCTGCATGCGGTCGGCCCCGTCGATGGCGAAGCCCACGTACTGCCTGGCCGTCTCGTCGAAATCCTGTCCGTAGGTCGTATCCAGGAGATGGATGAAGCTGCGGACCATCCGCAGCGGCTCGATCAGATCGTGCGAGGCCAGGTAGGCGAAGTGCTCGAGCTCGGCATTGGAATCCGCGAGTTCCTGGGCGCGTATGGCCAGCGACTGGTTGAGTTCGAGGAGGCGACGTTCGTAGTCCTTGCGTTCCGATACGTCCTGCATCGCACCGATCATGCGTACGGGTATGCCGTCGGCACCCCGAATGACGTAGCCACGGTCGTAGACGTCGAGGTATCTGCCGTCGGCGGCACGATAACGGTACTCGTCTTCCCAGGTCGTTGCGTGTACGTCGCCGATGATGCGTTCGATGGCATGATGGACCCTGCCGACGTCATCGGGATGGATCCGGGCATACCACTGGTCGATCGTCGGAACGTCGTTCAGGGTATCGTATCCGAAGATCGTCGTGAATCCCTTGCTCCAGTAGAGAAGGTCGGTCGCGAAATCCCAGTCCCATATGGCATCGTTCGTCGCGGCCGACACCAGTTCGTAGCGCTCGTTGCTCGTGCGCAGTTCCTTTTCGATGCGCTTCCTGTCCGTGATGTCCTGCATCGCACCGATCATACGGAAGGCATGACCGGCGCCGTCACGCAGCACATAGCCGCAGTCCGAGACGACGGCGAAGGTTCCGTCCTTTCGACGGTACCTGTATTCGTCTTCCCACTTCACGTCGCGCCCGGAATCAAGTACGAAGCGCAGGCCGTCGAGCACACGATCGCGATCCTCTTCGTGGATACGATCCGACCATTTCGTAACGCTCGATACCTTCTGTTCCGAATCGTAGCCGAAGAGCGATTCGAATCCGAATCCCATGAGGACGGAATCCCCCACGAGATCCCAGTCCCATATGGCATCGTTCGTGGCCATGGTCACGACCTGGAAGCGTCTGTTCGACGCCCGCAATTCGTCTTCCTTGCGATGCCTGTCCGTGATGTCGCGGAAGTAGACCGACAGTTCGTTCTCCGACGGATAGATGGCGATCTCGAACCATCGATCGAGCTCATGATGATACTCTTCGAAACGCACGGTCCGCCCCGTCTCCAGGGCCTTTGAGAGCTGACGCTGGAACATGCGCATATCCGGGCCCGACAACCGTTCCAGAATGCTGCAGCCGACCATGTCCTCGCGCCTGCGGAGCAGCAGTCGTTCCGCTTCGTGATTCCAGTACGTGATCTTCCACGACCTATCGACGGCGATGAAGCCGTCACCGATGCTCTCGAGGATGTTCAGGAGCTGCTGCGCGGACTCGCGGATGGTGCGGGCGGCATGGCGCCATTCCGTGACGTCCTTGGCTACGGCGAAGAATACCCGTTCGTCCTCGTCGTAGCGGAGCGTCCATGAATGCCAGCGTTCCCTTCCGCCGACCTGGAACGACAACCGTGCTTCGAAGGAGCACGTCCCCGTTTTCATCACCATCGTCCAGAATGCCGTACCCTCTGCAGGGCGATCCTCGGCATGGAGGACGTCGAAGAACGGCAGGTCACCGATCTTCCCATAGGCAGGTCCCGTGAACAGCTCGGGGCGGTTCGTACGGAGAATCGTTCCATCCTCGCTCAGGATGCCGAACGTATCGGGACTCAGGTCGAAGAACTTGTCGAGCAGTTCCGACGACCTCTTGCGTTCGAGCTCGGAACCGAGATGACTGCACAACCGCGTCAGCAGTGCCACCATGCGATCGTTGCGTTCGATGACGTAGCGCGAGAACAGCACGAGTACCGCAACGACCGTTCCGTGATGATAGATGGGAATACTGACGCCCGTCTTCAGATCCGATTCGAGGGCGGCCGGACGCCGCGTTTCATGCACGGCCGACGGTACGTCGGCGATCCATTGCGTCCGGCCATCGGCGTACGTACGTCCGGGAATACCGACGCCCTTCGGGATGCGTCCTTCCATTCCGAGACGACAGAACCGTGCCAGCGCAGGATCGTCGGGATGATAGCAGGCATGGTACTGAAGATTCTTCCTGGCATAGTCGTCGATGAACAGCTCGGCCGTATCCCAGTTGCTGAAGGCGATGAGACGTTCGAGGATGCGTACGATACCATGTTCGAGGGACGTCGACGACGATATCGACAACGTGATCAGTTTCTGGATTTCGTCTTCGGTTTCGATGCCGAGTTTCTCCGTCATGTCCCGTGCGACGCAGAACAGCGTATTGTCCTCGCCCGACCAGTAGACGTTCCACGAAAGCGGCACCGTGGATCCGTTCGCATGGATGCATCTGTTGTCGAACGTCATCATGACCTCGCCGGCCATGATGGAAGACAATGCCGCGACGGTGTTCCCGATATCGTCGGGATGGACGATGGCGAGATAGTCCATACCGATCGCTTCGTCCGGTTCCTTTCCCAGTATCCGACGACAGGCCGCATTCATCGTCGTGCATCGCCATGCGGCATCGAAGGTGCAGATGATGTCCTGCGACAGTTCCATGATCTTCCGCCGTTCGGCCAATGCCGACTCGAGCATCCGCTGCTGTGCGAGCTTGACGGATACGTCGCGGGAATTGGCGACGATACCGCGGATCGTCGGTTCGCTTCTCTGGTCCGTCAGGATCGTCTCCACCCAGTGCCATTCGCCGTCGGCAGCCATGTACCGGTACGGTGTCAGTTCGACGCGTCGATCCGGCGTCACGCTACGGAGTCCATGCATGACGCGACCATGGTCGTCGGGATGGATGAAGGCGAAGAGATTCTTCCCCGTCAACGCACCCGGGTCCAGTCCAAGGACGTGTGCGTGCGTGGGGCCGACGTAGAGATAACCACCGACGTCGTCCAGGATGCTGATGAGATCGTCGCCGGTCTGCACGAGCGAGCGCAGGCGACGTTCGTTCGTCGCCAGATGTTCTTCGTATTCCTTGCGCTGCGTGGCATCACGATAGGTCAGGATGACTGCCTGGACGTCGGGCACGTCCAGCATGTTGTGGAGTACGGCATCGAGCCATACGATTCGTCCGTTGCGATGAACGAACCGGAGTGTCAGATGCTCCACTCCCGACTCTTCCTTCATGACGCTGTCGAAGGCCGACATCATCCGTTCGCGGTCGTCGGCATGGATGCGGTCGTAGCGGAAGGGACCGACGAGGTCCGCTTCCCGGAAGCCCAGATGGCGTTCGCTGGACGGGCTGACGCTCGCGACGACGCCCATGCCGTCGATCACCATCATACCATCCGAGCTCTGTTCGATCAGCCTGCAATACTGCCGCTGACTCGCGCGCAGGTGCTCGGTATGGATAAAGGCATCCGTCGTATCCCTGGACGTGACGACGACATAGCGTTCCGATGAACCCGGATCCGTGACGGATCGACATTCGACGCGATGATATGCGGTGTTACCATGGCCATCGTCGTGCATCAGCACCACGTCGGTCGAGGTGCCCTCATGGGCACGCTGGATGGCATCGACGACGATCGGCCGATGTTCAACGGGAATATGGTGTTCGAATGGAGCATCCTCGACCAGCATCGTCCTGTTCATGAGCAGGAGCTGGTTCAATGCGGCTGCGTTCCAGACCTTGATCCTGTTCCGGCCGTCGAGTAAGGTCATCCCGACGTCGGAGGAATCAAGCAGAATCTGTTTCAACATAGCTCATTGTCCATGAGCGGGCACGGTCAAGACAACCAGACCGGTGCTTCGTCCTGTGCCCTCGTAATAGCCTGCCAGATCGTGCCGAACGCCTTTGCTGCGGTATCGCCCGTAGCGGATATCGTCCGCTCTCCCTCCCTCGCTATGCCCGCGATGGAGGAAGCCGCCTTGTCGGCCATTTCCCGACGATACAACTCTACGGCAAGCACTACTGGTCCGTTGACTGTGTACGGCAGAAAAGGTTCACGACGATGCTGCAGCACTGCCCTGGCAGCGGCATCCTCGATCAGTGGAGCTGTATAGGATGGCGGACGACAGATCGCCGCCGTGGGACCAAGCGTCCGCTTGGTGGAAACGAACGGACACCGAGCGTGCCACTCACCGATCTCCTTCTCCAGATCGCTGTTGCCGACGATGAGGCCGACGCCGACGCCGAAGGAACCGAGAATGGCCGCATCCACTTCGGCTTCGCCGACGACACGTCCGTTCAGAAACATGTTGCATATCGTACTGCCTACGAAGGTGTGGGCCAGCAGCCCGCCCTCCGTACCCGCCCTGGTATGGAAGCCTACCATCATGCCGAGATCGAAGGTTCCGTCAATGCCCTCACACTGACAGAGAGGCTTGTTCGCCGACCTCGCCGGTCCCATCACCAGTTGTGCCGAATGATGCAGTTCGTCCAGCAGGACGTTCCGCATGATGCCGTGACCATCACCGACGATGATATCCGACGACGGCTCGGCACGGAGGATTCCACGGATCACCGCATTGACGTCACCAGTGAGCCAGCGTTGCGCCGCAGCGTAGCCACGTCCTTCCGGCATCAGTTGATCCGGATGGACAACGCCCGTTGCTCCCTCCATGTCGACGACGATGAAGACCTTCATTGCACTGCTTCCTGATGAACGGGAATGTCGATCATGACGGGCATCGTACGCAGCTCGACCGCTTCGAGCAGGGAGGCATCGACGACGCCCTCCGATGCGATGCCGAGCAGGACGCGATACCGACGCTTGAGCAGGGTCGACGGTCCCTCGAACCGCACACGGACGTAGTTGGACGTCCACCCGCTCCATGTCGACGTCGTATGATCGAACGCTTCGGGGACGACGTACTGTACCGTATGCTCGAACCGTCGCTGGAATTCGTCGCGACGTCGATCCGAGAGCGCCCGCAATCTCGCCGTCCGTGCACGACGCAGACGCATCGGTACGGGGTCGGGCAGCGATGCCGCAGGCGTATGTTCGCGCTCACTGTAGGTGAAGACGTGGAGATACGTGAACGGCAGGCTTGCGATGAAGTCGCAGGATTCCTCGAACAGGGCATCCGTCTCACCGGGGAATCCCACGATGACGTCGACGCCGATGGCGGCGTGCGGCATCGACGCGACGATCCTGTTCACCACATCGCGATACATGTCCGGATTGTACCGCCGGCGCATGGCGCGCAGCAGGTCGGCCGAACCATGCTGGAGAGGAAGGTGGAAGTGATGGCAGAAGACCGACGACGATGCGACGAGATCGATGTGTTCCTGGCGGACGGTATTCGGTTCGATGGACGAGATGCGTATGCGGAAGGATGGAGATCGTGCATCGACGGCCTTCATCACGTCGATCAACCGCTCCCCCGTCACCGAGCGGTACTCACCGAGGTTGATGCCGGTAAGGACCACTTCGGAATATCCGGTCCGTTCGAGATCGGCCATCTCGTGCATGACCTTGTCGTAGTCCATGCTGCGGCTATGGCCACGAGCGAGAGGGATCGTACAGAAGGTACACGAATAGTCGCAGCCGTCCTGGAGTTTGACGAAGGCACGCGTACGCGAATCGCTGTCGCTCGATCGTGCAGGAACGAAGGCGAGGTCATCCGTCAGTTCCGAAACGTAGATACGCGGAGAAACGGTAGTGCGCAGTTCGTCGATCCGGTCGGGTATCGACGTCTTTTCCGCCGCACCGAAGATTCCCTTCACGCCGTCGATCGATGCGATCTCTTCGGGCTGCAACTGCGCATAGCATCCGGTGACGGCGACCACGGCATCGGGTGACGTGCGCAATCCCCTTCTGATGATCTTCCTGCACTCCGTATCGGCCTGTTCCGTTACCGTGCACGTATTGACGACGATGACGTCCGTGGCTTCTCCGAACGGGACGATGGCATAGCCCAGACGTTCGAAACGTTCCTTCAGATCGGCCGATTCAGCATAGTTCAGCTTGCATCCAAGAGTGTGGATGCTTGCCCGTAGTTGATGCTGTTGTGCTGAGATCGACATACTGCAAAACTACGGATAGGATCACTTCGAAAACCGTGTATCTTCTGTCCGTCGATGAAAATATACGGTCGCACGCAGATCGTCATGCAGTTCGCTCAACAAGGTTATGGAAGTCATCATGAAAGACGATGTACGCTCGTCGACCGCGCATGTGATCGTGACGGTGACGGAAGAAATGACGGCACGTCTCGATGGCAGGGAGATCCATCCTGTATACTCGACGTTCTGGCTCGCCTATCATGCAGAAGTCGCTGCACGCCGTGCAATAGAACCGTACTTCGACGAAGGAGAGAATGCCGTTGGAGGCGCCCTTGCACTCGAACATCGGGCCATGGCTCCCGTCGGTGCCGTCGTCGACGTCGAAGCACGCGTCGTGAACGTGGAAGGCAATCGCATCGTATGCGCGATCACCGCCATAAACGAGAATACCCTCCTTGCGGAGGGTACTCAGGTTCAAATCGTCATGAGATCGGAAGCGCTTCGGAAGAAGGTCGATGAAGCGTATCGGCGTCTTACATCTTCGTGAAGACGAAGGTCGTCTTGCGCTGACCGCTGCCGACTTGCGCAGGTGCCGTATTGGCAGGTTGCGTCTTCGTGTTGCCGAAGCCCTGTACACGGCTGGGGTGTACGCCGCGGCGTACAAGTACATCGCGGATGGCCTGGGCACGACGGTGTGCAGTGGCATTATCCTCTGTGCTGTTGACTGCATCTGCCGAACCGAGAATTTCCAGCGACAGGTCGTTACGTTGGATCAGCACCGTGGCCACGGAGTCGAGCAGCGGTACGTCTGCAGGGCTAACGTTGTTAGCATCAGCGAAATTGAGGTCCACATTCACGACGAGAGCCTGATCGGCGGCACTCTGGGGTGCGATCTGCACATGTTCCTTGGGCATGAGGGCCATGACTTCGCTTGCACGGACGGTGCTCATACCGGCGCTTGCGAACGACGTGACGGCTGTCTGGATTTCTTCCTGGCGGCGTTCTGCCTTCGTATCGACGGAAACGACGTACGTGTGGCGGAGCGAGTTGTAGATACCGAGGAAGACGCGATCGAAGTCACCGACATCATGGAGACGATGTACGCGGCCACCCGTGGCGTTGGCGAGCTTGACGAGGGGTTCGTCGTTGTTCACGCCATACGTGACGCTGAATACCTGTGCGTTGGCAGCCAGTGCGTCCTTCACCACGTCATCCAGACCGGCACTCGACGAATTGTCTTCGCCGTCCGTGAAGACGATGACGACACGCTTGCTGTTGGGGATGCTCGAGATCTGGGCGATACCTTCACGCGTTGCATCGTAGATCGCCGTGCCGTCGCTGCGAAGGTTCAGACCGTTCGTCTTGAACTTGCCGAGATACTCCTCACGGCTCTTCGTGACGGGTACTTCCGTCGTGACGCGTCCCGTGAACTTCACGACCGACGCGTAGTCGTTCTCGTTGAACGTCGTCAGCGCCTGCTGGATGGCACGCTGCATGCGCAGTGCGCGGGGAACCGTCATGGAGGGGCTATGATCGAGGACGAAGGCGACGGCGAACGATTCGTTCATCGCCTTGCGCTCTTCGCGGATCGTCAGCTGGTCGGGCGACGACGGCAGTGCGAGACCGCTGGCGACGAAGTCCTTCCACAGGAGGCGTGCATCGATGCCCGACGAGATGTAGGGCGGTGCATATCCACCGATCGTACGGCCTTGTGCGTCCGTGAGAACCACTTCGACTTCCGTCTTTTCGGGAAGGATACGCTTGTCGACGATCTGGAACTTCGCCTGACCGTTGTTCAGCATAGCGCGAACGGGCTCGAGAGCCTGGCCACCAGAGAACAGTGCATGCATCGAACCGGAACCGGAACCTGCAGCGTGGGCGCTAAGTGCGGCACCACAGAGCATGAGGCAGGTCGTCAGCATCGAGAAGGTCTTGCGCGGGCCCATATCGGACTCCTGTATACCAAGTTGTAAGCGGAAATACGTACGTCTAACACCCGCAAACATACGTACGTAATTTCGCTTAGTCAAGAACTACTTACGTATATGTACGTAAAGAGTCCTTCACATAGACCGGAAATACAGCATAAGTCATTCATTCACAATGACTTGAGGAAATGTCACATTCGCGAAAAAAAAATCTATTTCAGGATTTCACCCGTGATAGCCGACCAGAACAGGAGGTCGAGCTCGTCCATCGGGATACCGATGCGGTCGGAAAAGCGGCGGAATTCCCCTTCCACCCCGAGATATCGCTTCCTGGTCGAGACGTTGGGAATCTCCATATACAGACCACAGTCGACAAGGTTCCTGAGCAGATGACGATCGATGATGGCGAGGTCGCGTCGGCCGATGTTGCGGAGAAAGTGCGAGGCTTCCTTCAGACCGTAACCGTCGATGCGTTCGACGAGCGTGTCCCTGAGCACACTGCTGTCCGGTGTGGAACGGATCAGGTCCAGCAGGCTCCCCCATTCTTCTCTCAGCCGCAGCAGGCGTCCGGACTTCGTCGTATGGAAACGTATATAGTGTTCTGCGGACCGGAGCAGTGGTGAAGGGTCGCCGCCGCGCTCCAGGAACCGCGCCTCTTCGAGGCGCATAACGACGACGTTGGCCGACGCGGCCTTCGACTGCGGAGTGCAGACGCAGAAACAGGCTTCGTAGAAGTATCGCTCCGAAGGAACGGAGGCGAAGTCCTGCAGTCGTCGGCGTATGGCCTGTCGACGCTCGTCGTACAGAGCCTGGAGATGATCGGGAAGCCTGTCCGGTCTGCGACCCACTAGACGAGTCCCCTGCGCTTGCGCATGAACCATTCCAGCGCGAAGCAGAGAATGGCTCCGGCGAGCAGCCAGGGCAGATGCCACAGTACGACTTCACGTTCCGACGTCTGCGTCGTCGCCTTCATGGATCCGAGTTTGCGAAGAATGTCACGAACCTTCCCTGCTTCGGCGGAATGCAGGTAGCGTCCCCCCGAACGCTCGGCCAGCAGCTTCAGCAGTTCCCTGTTCTGGTGCGTCGCCGCATCCTCGATGCTGACGTCTCCGACGCTGAACCGTCCGTTATCGGTACCGAGGGACTGGCCGTTCAACGTCGCGGTGCCTTCATATGAATAGTCCCCTGCAGGCAGGATGCCGACCGTCGTCATGTAGCGTCCGTTGGACCGCGGTGCGAGAACGAGCGTACGATCGAGTCCGGCACCTCTCAGACGCACCTTGACGTCGGCGCCATCGACGGCAGCATACGACGCGTCGAGCACGTTCCCGGTGATCTCCACCGTTTCACCCGAGGCATAGAAGGACCGTGTGGGACGTATGCGGACGCGCTTGCCCTGGTCCTTGACCGACAACCACCGGATGCTGTTGCCGACGAAGAGCGACAGGACGTCGACGGCTTCCTCACCGCGTGCGCGGGCAGGGCCGGTGCCGAGCAACCGCCATCTGTAGAGGCCATAGCCCATCACGGCCAGGCTTCGTGTACGATCCGTCTCCCGTTTGATCACGAGGGGATCCTGCATCGGCACATTGTTGAAGCGGACGGTCGAGAGCACGACGCTGCCCGGTGCAGGCCGCACGAAGGTTTCCGTCCGATAGATCGGCGGCAGGTCGTTCCACAACTCCGCATCCCGTTCCGTACCCGTCAGCTTCAGGATGGGATCGCTCGTCGATCCGCGGGCGACGTCCGGACTCACCAGGAATTCCTGGTTCCTGGACGACTGCACCCTGAATGGCAGGACGTCCTCGAGCGGTCCGATCTTCGAATAGTCCACTCCCTGCGACGGAATGAAGAGCAGCGACACGCCCTTGCCGCAAGCGGCGCCGATCATCGACAGGATAGCCTGCGGCGTGGAGGAGACCGGGAATCCGATCAGGATGCAGGCCTCGGCATCGTCGAGCACGGTGGGCTGCGGCATTCCTTCGTAGAAGTCAGCTCCCTGACGCTGGATGAAGGTCTTGATCTCGACGGTTGGATCCTCGGACAAGGCATTGCGAAAGAAGGAGACGTCGGCGCTCGGAGCACCGGCAAACAGGACGATACGGCGCTTGTTCCTGACGATCCGCACGAATTCCTGCGCACGGTTGTTCTTCGTCGTGAACTCGCCGGGCAGCGCGTCGACGTCGACGCCCAACTTCCGTATTCCGTCGCTCTTCGGCGTATAGGTGAACGTCACGCTCGCCCGGTGATGGCCGCTCCGTACCGGAACCTTCTGTCGTGCGACTTCCGCGCCGTTATCGTACAGGACTGCCGTCGCCTCTCCATCCGGAAGGTTCTCCGTCGTCACTTCCACCGTCACCGGTAGAGGCTGTCCCACGAAGCCGACGGAATTCGTCAGCAGGCTCTGCACCGCCAGATCCTTCGGGGGCACCGTATCGCCGATACCGATGGCGATGACGGGAAGACCCGAACGTTCCGCGACGTAGACGGGACCGTCTCCGACGTTGTCGTTACCATCGCTGATCAGGACGATCGCTCCGTAATGACGTTCTTCGGAACGGTTGGAGACGCTGCGCAGCGCCCCGCCGATGTCCGTACGATGTCCGGTGAAGTGCAGCGTATCGGCTGCAGTGCGGGCCATCGGCTCGCCGATGGCGGCGTCGAAGGCCAGGATATCGATCTCGGCTTCGGCACCGTCCGCAACGGCTCCGAGCGCGGTCTTCACCTGGACAGCCCGATCCCCTGCCTTATCCTTCATTCCATCCGAGCTGGACTTGTCCACCAGCAGGGCGATGCGCGGTGTGACGTCATCGGATCGGATGAACCGGATCAGGGGCTCGAACAGCGTCACGATCAGCAGTGCCAGTGCGAGCGTGCGAAGTCCTGTCAGCACGACCCTCATCGGCGAGTCCAGTTCGGGTACGGTACGGCGATAGCTCACCCATGCCAGCAGTGCCGCGATGACGACCGCCAGCAGGTAGATCCAGACCGAACCATTCGTGAATGCGAAGCTGAACGTATCCATGCCGTCCGATGATAAGAGCAGAACAAGACGCGAAGATGCGGCAAGTCGTGTTCATGGCAAGACACGGGACTGCCCTGTGAATAACTTTGACGACTTCCGCTTGGATAAAAGCGCATCCTTCCCGATCTTTGTTTCTCACTTCGGGGCGTGGCTCAGCCCGGTAGAGCACCTCGTTCGGGACGAGGGGGTCGGAGGTTCAAATCCTCTCGCCCCGACGCAGTGAACGAAACCCGTTCGATCTCAGGATCGAACGGGTTTTTTCGTTGGGGACGTCGTTCGGTGACACGGAAGTATGTGGCCGCCATCGCGGCCAGCATTCATCGAAGGAAACGGTCGGTCTGATCATCCCCCCATCTAGTTGACAGTGGCTGGATCTCATTTCCGATATTACGGAGGAGGTCACCATGACAAACCCGAAACGCAGACAACGGTACGATGAAGCATTCAAACGCGAGGCAGTAGCCCTCGTGATAGAACAGAAGCTGCCCTATACGCGAGCAG